>CAIJNJ010000570.1 GCA_903821975.1 uncultured Bacteroidota bacterium | reverse complement strand
TGAAGGTTCAGGTTCTTTACGATATCATCCTGCACTTTTGGAGTTGCTGTTGCTGTCAGGGCAATAATTGGCAGCTCAGGGTTGATCATATTGATCATATCGCGCAGCTTGCGGTATTCCGGGCGGAAATCATGTCCCCACTCCGAAATACAATGCGCCTCATCTACTGCAATAAAAGATATGGGAAGATCTGAAAAGAAAGCGATGTTCTCTTGCTTGGTAAGCGTCTCCGGGGCCACATAAAGCATCTTCGTTATCCCTTCTGTCAGGTCAGACTTTACTTTCTTTTGCTGTACTTTACTTAAAGTGGAATTAAGAAAATGTGCAATGTTGTCGCTGTCGCTATAACCACGAATAAGATCTACCTGGTTTTTCATTAAAGCAATAAGCGGGGAAACTATTATCGCAACACCGTCACTCAGCAGCGCGGGTAGCTGGTAGCAAAGTGATTTGCCACCGCCGGTTGGCATAATAACGAATGTATCTCGCCCGCTAAGGATGCTTTTTATTATCTTCTCCTGCTCACCTTTAAAGGTGTCAAACCCGAAATATTTCTGTAATTCTTTTTTGAGGTTAAGTTTAGCATTAGCCTTACTAACAGCTTCCATACACGTTTTTTAACTAAAAGTTATTAAATCTGCCCATCCGCAATTCATTTTCGACTAAAAGGCTGGATTTTAAAGGATTGCGAATTTACGAGTTAAGGTAGTTAAAATAGCATTAAAATGCAAATATTTTCATAAAATATTTTATTTGTATAAAGTAAAAATCCCTTTTATAAACTAAAAGTAACTATTCGTGTGTTCTTCCCGTTTCGTGCTCCTGCAAAATAATAAAGAGGCCTTTCGGCCCCTTTAAGCAATTTATGTTTATTCCTCTAAATAATTACTGCTTTCTTCCCTGGTTGTCGCGCCTGCTGTTTGCAGTTTTATCGCCTTTTCTGGAAGTGTCGCGCTGTTCATCTAAAGACAGATCGCGGCTTTTGTCTTTTAGTTTTTCGTCTCCCTGGGCTCCCTGGCGGCTGTCTTTCAAGTCACCTTGTCCCTTTTTATTGTTTACCATGACTATTGTATTTTATTGTTTCAACAGGCTACAATATCATACCACGGTAAAGAAGTATTGATTCAATTAAGTTGCTGCTAATTACTTATCTGCATTTTTAACATAAAAACAGGTAAAATATTTTGTTGATTCTTTTGGACATAAAGCATGGTAAATGCTCCGTATTATTTCATGGCATGTATCGTCACAGGTGAGCCGGCGACGAACATTTTTACATTATCGCCTTGCTTCAAAGCTATGATATGATTGGCTCTTGAGAACTGCGACATATTGATGGTGTTATGTTCCCGGCTGATAGTAGCTGTTAGTTCCAGATTGCCATTATTCGCCATAACATACATATCCAATGATGCCGTTCCATGCAATCCATTGAACATTAGTATATCTCCATATTCATCTATCGTAACGCCTTTCAGGAGATCCCTTGGTTTATTTTTTGATCCTATGTGTACTTCGGTTGCAGAAGTATATACAGTTACTTTTGCATCTGCAGTTAGTACTGCAAGTGATAGAACGAGCACTATTAATAGTTGTTTCATACGTGTGTTTTTAAATTGCGTACTATTAAGACGTTGCAGTGGTGCTTTTGGTTACAAAGCATGCAAATCTTTTATTTCGATCAGCCTGCACGTTTGCAGTTGGGCATGGGTTAAGAATTAATATTACTTTTGACCAGAATTTTTCAATGATGTCAGACAACAATCGTTATAACCAGCGGGGAGTATCCGCGCAGAAGGAAGATGTGCACAAGGCAGTTGCAAAACTGGACAAGGGTTTATTCCCGAATGCTTTTTGTAAAGTGTATCCCGATTATTGGGGCAATGATCCGGCATATTGCAACCTGATGCATGCCGATGGTGCCGGTACCAAATCCATCCTCGCTTATATGTACTGGAAAGAGACGGGAGATATGAGTGTTTGGAAAGGTATAGCGATAGACAGCATTGTAATGAACATTGACGACCTGTTGTGCGTAGGTGCCACAGGGCCGTTTACTTATTCATCTACCATAGGGCGTAATAAACACCTTATACCGGGAGAAGTAATATCCGAACTAATAAACGGAACACAGGCTTACTTTGATAAACTCAGGGAATATGGAATTGATGTACACTTCCTTGGTGGTGAGACGGCTGACGTGGGCGATGTAGTGCGCACAGTAATTGTTGATGGTACCATGGCCTGCCGTATGGAGCGCAGCAAGCTGGTAACCACCGAAAAGATGCAACCAGGTGATGTAGTGGTATCACTGGCGAGTTACGGGCAGGCAACTTATGAGGATGAATATAACAGCGGTATGGGCAGCAATGGCCTTACCAGCGCCCGCCATGAGATGCTGAAGAATTCGTATGCAGGCAAATACCCCGAAAGTGTGGATCCCAACCTGCCACCTGAAGTGGTATATAACGGCAAGTATTCCCTTACAGATGCAACAGAAACGTCGCTGAATATTGGCAAAATGATCCTATCACCCACGCGCACCTATGCGCCGGTGGTGCTGAAAATACTGCTGCAGCATTTTGATGCCATACATGGCATTATCCACTGCAGTGGTGGTGGCCAAAGCAAATGCCTGCACTACCTGCCTGCGCCGCTAAGGGTGGTTAAGAATAACCTGCTCCCCATTCCTCCGTTGTTCAATATGATACAGGACGCTGCCGGCACCGGCTGGAAGGAAATGTACCAGGTATTTAATATGGGCCAGCGCCTGGAAATATTTACCGATAAAGACACTGCGGCAGGAATAATAGGTATCGCCAAAAGTTTCAATATAGACACACAGATTTCCGGTTACGTGGAAAAAGCGGAGAAAAAAGAGGTTGTAATAGAGACTAAATACGGAAATTTCAGCTATTGTTAAAATTTGGCATTAAATGTGTTGTAGCATGTAAGCAATCGCTGTGTGTTTGGGATAGTGCGAAAGATTGCCCGACTTTGGAAACTAAAAACCATCTATATGCACCCCATCAAAAAAATGTTACTCGCATTTTGTATTATTCCTATGACTGCCAGTGTTTGGGCACAAAGCTGGAATCCGGTTGGTAGCCCCGGATTTTCCGCAGGTACTTCAGATTACACTTCCATCGCTATTGACCCCGCCGGTACGCCTTATATCGTTTACATGGATACAATAAACGGATACAGGGCGACTGTAAAAAAATATAATGGCAGCAGTTGGGTTACCGTCGGTAGCCCCGGATTTAGTGCAGACACCGCTATTTTTACAGGTATAGCTATTGATGCTGCGGGCACGCCTTATGTGGTTTATGAAGGTCCAATTGACGGACCGGCCACAGTTATGAAATTCAACGGAACCAGTTGGGTAGTTGTAGGTGCTTCCGGTTTTTCCGGCGGACGGGCCATGTGTACCTCTATCTCTATTGATACAGGCGGCACACCATATGTTGCCTATGTAGATTGGAGCAACAGCGGAAAGGCTACCGTGAAAAAATTCGACGGCACCAATTGGGTAACCGTGGGGAGTGCCGGTTTTTCCGCTGGTGTTACAAATTATACGTCCATAGCAATTGATAGCAATGGTACTCCATATGTTGCATATATGGATATTGGGAATGGTGAAAAAGCTACTGTGATGAAGTATAATGGTACCAGCTGGGTTGCTGTAGGCAGTGCCGCATTTACAGACAGTACCGCATGGAGTACGTCCATTGCGCTGAATAGCAGCGGTACTCCCTATATCGCATACCGCGATGGAGAAAATGGCAGGGCTGATGTAATGAAGTATGATGGCAGTAACTGGATTGCTGTTGGCAGTCCCCGGTTTTCTGACAGTGCTGCCTGGTTTACCAGTATAGCTATAAATGGTAGTGGTATGCCCTTTGTTGCATACCAGGATGCCGCAAATGGTTACAAAGCTACCGTAATGGCATATGATGGCAGTAGCTGGACTGCTGTAGGGAGCCCCGGTTTTTCAGCAGGGCAAGCGTTTCAAACCTCTATTGCCATAAGTGCAGGAGGGATACCTTATATTGGTTATGTGGATTATGGCAATGGCCAGAAAGCAACAGTGATGAAACTGGATACCAGTACGGCTGTAAAAAACATTGCAAATGCTGCAAGTGCGTCTTTGGTCGTATTTCCTAATCCAAACTCCGGCTCATTTACCCTCAACATGGCTTCCACAACCAGGGAAGAGGTCACTATTACCATCACAAATATGCTTGGTGTGAAAGTGAATGAACTAAAAACCATTGCAAATACAAATACACAAATACAATTAAATGTTTCCCCCGGCGTTTACTTTATATCGGCTACCACAAAAAATAATAGTGTAACTTCAAAACTCATAATAGAATAACAGTTTAAAAATAAATGCAATGAGCATGAAAGCCCTTTTATTTTCTATTTCTATAGCCTTTATGGCAATCGCTGCCCACGCGCAGGATAAGATATACAAAACAGATGGTTCTGTGATTGATGCAAAGGTTAAGACGGTAGGCGACAAATCGGTTACATACACCCGATTTGATAACCAAAGCGGGCCTGAGTACACGATGCTGAAACGTGAAATAGCAAAAATCGTATACGAAAATGGGTCGATGGATAATTTTGAAGGGTTTGATAAAGCTACTACCAAGGGTTATAAAGGGCAGAGACCGGTAAGGAAATACGGCGATAATATTTTGTCCATTACTCCTGTTGCTTACACCGCTTCAGCAGATGCCACTATTAACGATGTAGGTATAGGTGCCTGCTACGAAAGGTTCCTCGACAAGCGCGATCGCATCAGTGTTAACCTGCCGGTAATGTTGTTTTTTTCATCAAGTAAAGATTATAATGGTAACATTATCAGTTACAACTACTCTAATTATACCTATTCCGGTAATTACCAATCCGTATACCTTATGCCCGGTATGAAGTTTTATCCTGCGCGGTATAATGAGAAGGTGAGATATGCATTGGGGCTTTCATTCTTTTGCATATTTGGCGGCGAGCCTTATGGCTATTATGACCCCAATAATATGTATAACCAGAATGCACCTTCAGGTACCCATGTGTATTCTATGTATG
>CAIJNJ010000569.1 GCA_903821975.1 uncultured Bacteroidota bacterium | reverse complement strand
GACCATACTATAAGCTGGCCTACCTGTGTGCCACTGGTAGTGCTGCCGGAGGTAGACGCATAAACCGCCGCAGTGCTGCCCGCGCTTCCGCTGAATGTTACTGAACTGCCTACATCTATGGTAGCGGGCGAGTTATTTACAGTGATGTGGATGGGTGTATAGGTATCGTTGGAAAATGTTATAGAAGACAATTCACAAAAGCTGCCGGAGTATCCCGAAGGACAAACACAACTACCATTTGAGCAGGCGCCCCCGTTCTGGCAGGAAACACCGCTACAAGGGTCTTTTTTGCAGGAAGAATAAACAATTGCTGCAAATGCCATAAGTGTGATCACTGAGGTAAGTAGTACGAGTCTTGTCTTTTTCATAGGTTGCTGTTTTGTTTGTTACCAGGGATACAATTATTGTGCCCGGTTTCTGTTTCAGCTGTAAAAGTAACGGATTTTCCTTCAAACTTGAATAACGATTTATTTATAAATGATTTAATCTGAAATACACCTGCAAAAATATCTTGTGTATATTTGTAATAGCCAATATCTTAATAACAGGATGCAATTAGCACAACGATTAAGTTCTATAACAGAGCCGCAGACGATAAAGATGGCCAAGCTGAGCCGCGAATTGAAAGCAAAGGGTATCAATATCGTAGACCTTAGCCTCGGTGAGCCTGACTTCAAAACTCCCGAACATATCTGTAACGCCGCTATCAAGGCGATCAATGACGGATTTACCAAGTACCCGCCTGTTGCCGGTTTCCCTGATCTGCTGGAAGCCATAAGCATAAAACTGAAAAGGGATAACAATCTCGAATATGCCGCTAATGAGATCATCGTGTCCACTGGCGCAAAACAATCACTCGCCAATGCCATCATCTGTCTTGTAGACCCGGGTGATGAGGTGATCATACCCACACCATACTGGGTTACTTATGCAGCGCAGGTGCAGGTGGCGCGCGGTGTGGTGAAGTTTGTGAACTGCGGCATAGACAACGATTTTAAAATAACACCGCAGCAACTGGAGACAGCTATCAATCCTAAAACAAAACTGTTCATCTTCTCCTCGCCATGCAACCCTACGGGTAGTGTATACTCCCGCAGTGAGCTTGCAGCTCTGGCAGAAGTGTTTGCGAAACATCCGCAGGTGAGCATTATCAGTGATGAGATATATGAGTACATCAATTACACCGGCAGGCACGAAAGCATCGCACAGTTTGAAGAGATCAGGGACAGGGTAGTGATCGTAAACGGCATGTCTAAAGGCTTTGCAATGACCGGCTGGCGCCTTGGTTATATGGCCGGCCCGCGCGAACTGGTGCAGGCATGCGAGAAATTCCAGGGACAGATAACATCGGGTGCCAACTCTATAACACAGAAAGCATCTGTTACAGCATTGCTCAGCGATCTTGCACCCACCTACAAAATGGTAGAAGCGTTCAAACAGCGCCGTGACTATGTGATAGGTGCATTGAAGAAAATGCCTGGTATCAAATCAAATAACCCTGAAGGGGCATTTTACGCTTTCCCTGATGTGAGCTCGTTTTACGGCACCAGCTATGGCGACCATAAGATAACCAATGCCGAAGAATTCAGCATGTACCTGCTCAATGAGGCGCATGTGGCCACCGTATGCGGTAATGCCTTCGGCGAGGACAACTGTATCCGCCTTTCATTCGCCACTTCGATGACCAACCTTATGGAAGCCATGGAAAGAATGGGCAACGCACTCGGCAAGCTGAAATAGTATTTGGTCGCGCAAATGTTTGTCTCGCGCAAAGTCGCAAAGACGCGGTGTTCCTTTCTGTTTAAATAATTCAAGCTCGCCAGGTATCGTCTTCGCAAATCACTTTAGCGGCCTTAAAAACAACTTACGGGCATTTGCGCCCCTGCCTGCCGGCAGGCAGGTCTGCGCCTTTGCGAGAAACCCCTAGTGCCTTACCTGTGGATGCGCAGGAAACGGCGCACGCCCCGGCTTAACTGCCGTAGGCACCATGCTGGTCACTATTGCCGGTGGCGGCAGGGGTGTTCCCGGGGTGCCCGTAGCAGTGAGGGTGTAAACAGATTGCCAGCGTGTAGCCACAGGTATCATCTTGTTGTATACCGAATCCATCTCTTCAGGGTGGGCCTTGTACCATTCCATGCTGGCGCTGAACTGTGCTTGTGTAATGTTGTAGTGTGCGAAGATGGTTTTATAAAAAGCAGCAAGCGAGTCTGTATTCTTCAGCCCGCCGCGGTGCACAGAGTCTTTTACGCTTGTGCTGTAAGCCTCTGCCAGGTTCACATCCAGCAGCACCTTCTGCATTACGGCCGGCGGCAGGTGGTCTCCGCTTAAACTTTGTTTGCATGATGCAAATGCTGCCAGCATAGCCATGGCTATAACTACTCCCTTCATCTTCAGAAATTCAGATTTGCACATGCTCTTTATTTTAGCGCATTGTATTTGGCTGCGTTAGGCACATCAAGCGCATTGAGCAGGGTTATGTATTGCGGGCGTTCATTCTTTGGCGCCATCGATAAGATGTGTATCAGCTCTTCGCTTTTGGCGTTGAAGAAGAATTGCAGGTAAGCAGAACTGGGGTTCTCGCGGTTCACATCATACAGCTTCTTTATGTTGCTCAGTATGCGCATGCGGGCTTCATTGGGCTTTGCGGCCATGCTGTCCAGGCTTTCGCGGTGCATGGTATACCAGTATTTTCTTACGTCGGCAAAGCGTGTATTCAGCATCTGGTCTATGATCCAGTAGCGGTTACGGGTGCTTTCCACAGGTTTCCAGCCGCTCACGCCCTTACCGTCGGGGGCGTTGTTCACTACGTTCTGCGCTTTTTTCAGGTTAGCAGTTCCGCCGTTTGGTGCAAAGCTGTCGTAGTCGAGGGCAAGGATAATGTAGGAGTAGAACGCGAGTATAGAAGTAAGATTTGCAGACATGGCATCTGAACTCGATCCCTGGTTATCGTCAAAGTGCAGCGGCGCGAACGGGGAGAACTTGAAAGCAACATCCTTGTCCATATAGTCTATGAGCTTCGTAGTGTAGCCTGTATTATACACCGGGCGGGTAGCCTGTATGCTCATATTGGCCGAATAGCTGTCCGGGTCGCCGTTCACATTATTGCCGGTAAGGTTAATGAGTATGCTGCAATCTATCTTTTCATTGGTGGCAAATTCATCGCTCGTCCATTTGTGGGCGTTCATGAATTCGGTGATGGCCTTCTGCATATTGCTGAATACCTGCGGGTCTACGCCGGTTATCTTATCGTGCAGTAAGGTCACCCTGCAGTTAAGTTCCTGCGCCCCCGCGGCTAATGAGCAGAGCACTATCAAACAAATACTAAGAGATCTTTTGAGCATGCTGTAATTCTAAAATATGGTCTACAATGGCTGTCGCCGCGTCTTTCTTGCTTTGCAGGGGCAGCGCTATCGGTGCACCTTCCTGTGTCAGCAAGGTTATCTTATTGGTTTCGTGGCCAAAGCCTGCGCCCGCATCATTCAGCGAGTTGAGCGCTATCATATCAGCGTTCTTCTCTTTCAGTTTTTTGCGCGCATTCTCCAGTTCATCGGTCGTCTCCAGTGCAAAGCCTACTAACGTTTGCCATGGCTTTTTTATTTTACCCAGCCCGGCCAGTATATCGGTTGTTTTGGCCAGTTCCAGGGTCAGTTCGTTCTCTTTCTTCTTTATCTTTTCCTTTGCCTGCTCTTTAGGGCGGTAGTCGGCCACGGCTGCTGCCAGCACGGCTATCTGTGCGCTGTCAAATGCCGTTATACAAGCCTCATACATCTCTTGCGCGCTTTCTACGGATATGGTGTTTATACCGGGATATATAGCATGCTCGTGCGTGGGGCCCAGCACCAGTGTCACCTGTGCACCTTTATTGGCCAGGGCCTCGGCAATGGCTATACCCATCTTACCGGTTGAGAAATTACCTATAAAACGTACAGGGTCCAGGCGCTCATAAGTGGGGCCGGCGGTAACAAGGGCATTCATTCCTTTAAGTGGCTTACCGGCTTCCGAAAAAAAAACCGATAAATGTGTCACCATATCCTCCGGTTCGGCCATGCGGCCATCGCCTACCAGGCCGCTTGCCAGCTCGCCATGCGCCACGGGTATGATGTTGTTACCAAAGCTGCGTACCTTACTTATGTTGGCCTGCACAGAAGGGTGCAACCACATATCCTCATCCATTGCCGGAGCTATGAATACTGGGCAGCGGGCAGAGAGATATACAGCGCATACCAGATTGTCACACAACCCATTAGCCAGTTTACCTAAAGTATTGGCGCTGCATGGCGCTATGATCATGGCATCGGCCCAAAGGCCCATTTCTACGTGGTTGTTCCAGGTAGCGCCATCATTCACATTGGCCAGTACGGGGTGTTTAGACACCGTAGCCAGCGATAGCGGGCTCACAAACTGCGCCGCAGCATCTGTTACCAGCACCCGAACATGGGCACCCGCCTTTACCAGCAGGCGCACAAAATGCGGCGTTTTATACGCCGCAATGCTGCCCGTAACTGCCAGTACTATTTTCTTGCCCTGTAAAGACATGTGTCAAAGTTACGATAAATGAGGAATAGGTTAAATGGTTAAATAGTTAAAAGGTTGATAAGTTCCTCGGCTTCAGGTAAGAAGAAATACCCCACCACATGCTACTCCTTCGCTAAACAGCTTCGGCGGACAAGGGAAAATATTTTTTTGTGGATAAGTTTTGTGGACAGCGTCTGAGCAAATCCTTTACTGTAGCCTATATTAGTTTTTTCTTAAGCCCCATTCACGCCCCATTGTCTGAACTATGATTTGCTTGATTAAAATGATTTTCATGATTTGTTGTCCAAAACAAATACCCCAAAAGGAATAAATCTGCCGCAAATTTTGTGCCGCAGATGGGGTTGGTAGACAATTTTTTTACGTGTTTGCTTTACGCGAGTCAACCACCCCAGATCATCGCGAGCGATGATCATCCCCTCCTAAAAACAGGAGGGGAGTGTGTTATGGGGCACTCTTATTTTTCGACTTATGGGTTGAGGTAAATCCATAGGATTAAATTAAGGTTTTTCGCGAGTTTTTGATATTACTTTCATTTT
>CAIJNJ010000568.1 GCA_903821975.1 uncultured Bacteroidota bacterium | reverse complement strand
AGGACAGTGCCGTGAAAAGTGAGCAATTTGCGCTTTTGCAGCAAAAACTGGCAGAAGAACAAAAGATGCTTGCGCTGCAGCAGAAGAATATAGCAGACCAAAAAACAATTGAGGCCACAAAACAGCGAATAAGGGCGGACTCATCGGCACTGGAGGCAACACGAAATGAGATGCAGGCGGAGGCCAATGCCAAACTTGCCCGTGAGAATGCGGAAAGGGCGGAGCGTGAAAAAGATACCGCATCGAGCCTGAAAGACCTGGCGGAATCTAAGAATATGGCTTACCAGGCTATACTGCTGCTCAATGAAGGTAAGGCGGAACAGAGCAGGAAGAATGCACTGAAGGCCTACGAAATGAATAAGAATAACCGTGGGCCATTCCAGAACAATGACATTTATAATGCACTTCATCTGAACTGGATACGAACGGTAAAAAACACGGCGACTTTTCATAATGCGCCTGTGCGCGCGCTTATGGGCCTGCCTAATACCAACGTTCTGTATTCTGCTGATGAAAGTGGTGTGATCATCTGTTCCCAGTTTGACCATGGTGTGCTTACCCAGCGGTCATCTATCAACCTGAAAGCGGAAATACACAGTATAGCAATATCGCCAAACGGGCAGGACCTGCTGGTTGTATTATCAAACTATGCGGCCTTATACAACATAAATGAGGACCGGTCGCTGAGCCTGCAGAAGAAAGTTAATTTCCAGGGATCGGGAAAACGCGCGGCTTTCCTGAACAATGATAACTTCCTTGTACTGAGCAGCATAGGTGTTACGAGGTTTGAAGTGAATAATAAATTACTTGATATTGGTGATCTTGTGAAAGTTGATAACTGCACATCGATCGCTGTGGGTAAAAGCGGGAATATATACATTGGAGCAAGTGTGTTTATATGGGAATACCCTAACTGGGAGTTTATGAAACAGCCACTGAAACCTGTTTACCATCTTAAATCAAATGTTACCAGCCTTACACTTGACCACTCAGGTAATTTCCTTGCGGCGGGTACTTATGATGGGTCGGTATGGTTAAAGAACCTGACCGGGGACCATGAGCCTGTTTCATTCTCGCTGCAGCGGTCTGCAGTAAACGACATTAAGTTCAGCACGGATGGGGATGGTAATATGCAACTGGCATCGGCCAGCAGTGATAAGACCATAAAATTACTGAATGTAAACTCAGCTCTTAATTCGAACAGTGAGGATATAGTAACACTTTCGGGGCATAGCAGCTGGGTGTATGCGTTGTTATATACACCGGATGGCAAGTATCTTTTTTCCGGCAGCGAGGATCGTAGTATCATAGGGTGGCACTCCACCATGTCAGGCATTTATCACACATTGAATAAGGACAAAAAATAACACAATGAAAAAAATCTTACGTAGTTCGATTTTTATTATACTCACCTCGTTATCCTGCATCGCACGTGTGGCAGGGCAGGATAGCACGCAAAATGCGGGTGAGCACGAATGCGGCAACCGCGAGATCGTAGATGCGGCAAACCAATACGATATCGGCAAGTTTGTGGAGTGTATAGATGGGTTGAAATACTGTATCAGCAGGAAAGGCTTTGATTACAGCGAAATGATACAGGCATACCGCATCAGTGCGATGTGCTACCTGGCTATGGACTCCGTGAAGGAAGCTGATAAGTGTATTGAACGATTGCTGACGATAGATGATAATTTCGAACTGGATGTGCGCGACCCGCAACGGTTTCGGCTACAGGTGGCTTATATACGCACGCAGCTTAGGTCGAACCTGACATCTTCGGTGTCGAAGAAAATGGAAAATATAGACCTGGCTCCTGCAACGATCCAGATAATTACAGCGAAAGACATACAGGACAGGGGTTATATAGATATAGAATCTGTTTTTAATGATCTGCCCGGGTTTGATATAACGAGAAACTTCGGTATCAGCTATTCGGTACTTTACCAGAGAGGCTACCGCGCACCGGCGCTTACAGAGCGCACAATGATCATGATAGATGGTATAGAAGACAATGACCTATGGACAAACGCTGCGTTCATTACGAAGCAATATCCTATATCCAGTGTGAAAAGGATAGAGGTTATCTATGGCCCGGCGTCCACCATATATGGGGCCAACGCTTTTTGCGGTGTGATAAATATTGTAACGAAGGACGAGGATGATATATTTTCAAGTGGTACGTCAAGCGGCGATAAACCGAAAAATGCAGCGATAAACCTGCAGACGGGATATGCATCTTACAACACCAGGTATGTAGATGGTACGCTTGGGTTGAGGAATAAAAACGTAGTTTTTACCGTGACCGGCAGGCTATATACATCTGACGGAATGGACCAGTCTTCAAATCCTTACTGGGCTGGAGTGCCTACTTATGGAAACGCTGCGTATACCAGTAAAATGACCATGAAGTATAACGCGGATAGTGTATCAAGGTACGTTGGGAAATACTTTGCAGTGAATTCGGACTCGACAAAAATAGTACCGACGGCAGCAGGGATAGCCCGTGCTGATTCTTTAGATAAAGCCTATTACAAGACCGCCTTAAAAAATGCAGGTTTGTCGAGAGATCCTATAAATGACTATTATATATCGGCGAAACTGGCTGTAAACAATTTTAAATTCGGTTTTCAATACTGGAATAAGAATGAAGGGTCTGCAGGTGATTATGTAGATAATTATGCATCGCCCAACAGTGCATACACAAACTGGCAGGTAAGAGAATATTTTCTATATGCACGTTACGATAAGAAAATATCAGAGCATTTTAACCTGTCGAGCCTTACTTATTACCGTGATTGTGATTTTGGCAATAATTCAAAGGTTGCCACCTTTTCGGGATTTGGTAATGGTGGTGTGAGTGATTATGCGTTCATAACCGGGACTGCATTGCCGCATTATGGTATCACCAATTATTACGAAACATCGAACGAGATACGTTCGGAACTGAAGGGGCAGTATATTATCAACGACCGTTTTGATATACTCGCGGGCTCGGAATTTACTACCGGTATTTTGCAGGCAAACTATCTTACCTCTGTGCTTAGCCCGGCTATTGTTTACGGCCATGCCCCGGATTCGGCAGGCGGTAACAACATTACTGAGTATACGATCAGCGGGTATGCAACAGGAAGCTATAAGGATGCAGCGCATCACCTGAACGTAGACCTTGGTGGCCGTGTAGATAATAACCAGTTCAGGGAGCATAATGGTTATGGTACTGTGTTCAACCCCAGGGTAGATGTGGTTTATTACCCGGGTAAATTTATCTTCAAAGCGATATATGCAACAGCCTTCCTTGATGCATCTGACCAGAATAAATTCTCAACAGCGTCATCGAGGTTATTGAATAACCCTAACCTGCCGCCGGAAAGGGTAAAAAATTACGAGGTGTCGACAAGGTATAAGTTCCATAAACGAAATTATGTGGAGGTGTCTGCATACAGGGCATACTATACTAATTCGTTGGCGCTGGTGCCGGTGACACTTTCCAATGGGGTAGCCACACACCAATACCAGGATATAGGCAAGAGCCTTGTGTATGGTGCACAGATGGCCTCTGAGATATTTGTTGGTCAGCATGTCTCTATTTATGCCAACATGACCTACACCGATCCTGAAAGCATATTCAGTAAAGTGAAGGGTGGGGACTCCGTGGTGCGCACCGGCGATATAGCGTCCTTATCTGCCAATGCGGGTGGGAATGTATCCTTCTTTAAGAACAAGCTGAATGTGAATGCCCGTATAAATATTGTGACCAACAAACCAACCGGGCTGGGTACGTCCGTTAATGCGAACCCATATACCGATGTGCCGGGTTATTACCTGCTCAATGCAACGATAGGATACCGCATCATTAAAAATATCATGGTGCAGGCGGGCTGTAATAATATACTGAATACCACGTACTATTCTCCGGGTGTACGTACGGCAGATGGCGCTGTATATGCACCTATTGTTTTGCAACCCGGACGGACATTTATAACACGGCTAATAGTAGATCTAAAAAAGTAGTATGGCATTTGAAAGGTTGATGAAGTATGCAAAGCTGAGCTCATCCGAGGAAAAGGATTTCAGGCTTTTGTTTGGCCAGTCCCTGCTTTCGGGATTTGGGGCTTCATTCTTTTTCGTGGTGGTGAGCACTTATTTTATTAAGAAAACAAGTGTGCCCAGTTTACCACCTGCATATATATTGTCGGGTATATTTGGATATATACTCATTACGATGTATAAAAAGTGGCAGCGGAAATCGGGGGTGGTATATAGCTATACGATAGGCTTCACTATTTACGGTTTGTCCGCCTTATTGCTTTATATCGGCCGTCTTGTGTTCAACGATGCATCTGCTGTTTCTGTTTACATAGCTTATATAGGTTTTGTTGTGGTGTTGCCGTATGCGTCTATGCAGGCGCTCGGGTTTTCTACTATATGCCTGCGGGTATTTAACATCGCACAAAGTAAGCGTCTGCTGGCCCTGGTAGGTACCGGAGAAGTGCTGGCATCTGTGATCGCCTATCTTATCATCCCGTTTCTTACGAAGTGGATGGGCGGGTCGGCGCCGCTGCTGCTGATATCGGGTGTTGCTAATATGGCGGCGATATTGCCGCTGAGGCAAACCTATAGAAACAATAAAGAGAAACTTGACTCGATCAAGTTCAGCACTATAAAGCAGAAAATGGACCTGGATTTCTTTAAGAATGACAAGTTCTATATGCTTATCGCTATAGTCACGATCTTCTCCGTTGTGGCAGTTTATTTTGCTGATTATACCTACCTGCTTTCTGTAAGATATATAGCATCTGAGAGTGGTATGGAGATAGCGGCTGTTGTTGCTATAGTATTCAGTGTTATTAAAACAGGTGAACTGCTCATATCGCTCTTGTCGGGCGGGATAATACGCTCGTATGGTATGAAGATATCGCTGCTGATGCTGCCGGCATTGCTGGTGGTGTCTACACTTTTAGGGTTTACTACGGGTATTATTTTTATCAATATCCCGTTCTTCTTAGTGTTCTTCCTGCTTATCAATAAATGGAATGAGCGTGTAATAAGGAAGGGGGTGACTGTGCCTGCAATGAAAGTGGTGTACCAGGTAACGGATCCCGAACACAGGGCGCAACTGCAAACAAGTATTGACGGTACCATAAGCCAGTACGCCACCATACTTGCGGGCGTGTTTTTGTGGATACTTTCCATTTCATTCAGCAGTAAGGATATTTTGTTTTTCCTGAGGATAGTTTCGTTTGCCTACCTGGTGGCTTTT
>CAIJNJ010000567.1 GCA_903821975.1 uncultured Bacteroidota bacterium | reverse complement strand
GCTCAACACGAACCACAACCCGTCCGCCAGCGCCGCGGCGGCGGTAACACTCGCCTGCACCGCCGCGGGGGGCAACGCTTCCGCGCCATCACTAATGACGGCGACCACTCGGGCTCTACAGATATTAGGCCATTCTTTGGCATGTGTACGGTATCTCCTGTGATGGTTAGTGTGGCTCCAGATTTTATCTCTATGCCACCCAGTATGTAAATGTTTGGAGTAGACCATGTAATAGTGCCTGTAATAGTATCTGTGGGGTTTGGGTTGACGATAGGTGCCATATCGGTAGACCAAACGGAGCGGCCATTGGTTGCGGCATACAGCTTGCCCTGACAGTGATTAATAACCAATTTGCAAACATTGACATTAGGAAAGTCATGGCCTGAAACCATGCCTTGATTGAAACATGACCATGTTACCGAGTTGTTCACGCCACTAACGGTTGCTGCACTATTGTAGCCGCTGAAATCACATTTGAATATCCCAATGTCTGTGCTTGCGTAAACTGTATTTGTAGTTTCATCATAGACCATTTTTGTAATAGGCAGGTAAGTGGGCAGGCCGGAGGATACCTCAGCCCATGTAGTGCCATGATCTTCGGAATACAACAGGTTGTGGGGAAGTGTATCAAAGGCATTGTAATCTCTATTGCCCACTGCTACCCATACCCGAAATGTATTGCGCGGATCGGTAACAAGGCAATTCATTAAGTGGTTGCCATCTGCACCAGGTACATGGGATGTTGTATCTGCTGATGCAAACCCAAGAGTTGTAAGGTTTCTGTAATATAGTAGACCAGTACGATAATACATTACGTAACCAGTAAAAGTAGTGTCATACGGACTAAATTCTACGGCCCCAATAAAATCGCCACTATTAGCAATGGGAAAACCGTATGCTACAGGTGTAGTTGCAGCCAACCCAAAGCCACTTGATGACACCTTTTTGGTGTATAAATGTTCTTCACCACAGTAAATAGTCCCAAAATTATCTGTTCCTATTGGTGGCCCAAAACCAGTACCATCAGGCGGAGGCGGAAATGAGCCAAATGAGCCCATTTTGCGACCGTAAGCAGGCGCGGTCGAATCCATGACAACCACACCAAATCCCTGAAAGGCATATGCTTTTGTAGGTTCAGCATTATTAAAAGTTGTTGTCCAAGCATCTGCAACATAAAGATTATCCCAAGGAGTTACATTTGCAGGCTCATAACCTACAATTCCGTCATGCATCATACCACCTATACCAAGCCCGCCTGCTTCACTCGTATAAAAACCATTAAAAGTACCGCAGGTAAGTCCTTTACCACTAATGTTTACTGTGGCACCATCCCTAGCAACGGAATCATCTGTTCCTGCATACTTTAAGCTCACACCGCCATCGGTGGCGACCAATAACCTGTCCCTAATGCCACGCTTGCTGTCAGTTGCTTGCTGTAAATATAGACATCGCGCATCTCCGTGTGTAGTAAGACCTGAATAAAAACCATACATATATTGGCCAATGGCATGAAAAGATCTTCCACCATCATAAGAGTGATAAGGGACATCCCATCCATAATAAATATTTCGTCTCCCAGCGTTGCTGTCTGTCGCCGCAGATGAAACCACGAACACGCCTTTATTTTTAGCTTTTGTTCCATCAATCCACGGTACAGCGTTATAAACTCTAACAATACTTGCCGCAGATATACTGTATTTATATATGCTGGCTTGCCCGGTACTTGCTTTTGCAAAGAAAAATAAAGTATCAGCATCGGGAATGGACACGACCATCATTGTCCAACTGGTATCATCTATATAAACGGCACCAACCGTGTCGGTAAAACCCGTCGTTACTTTGTTCCAGTCGGATGCCGTTGGCACACTGACTGTTGATTCATAAATACCCTCATAAGTTGGATTGCTTCCAATCCCCATCTGATTAGATATAAAAAAATGATCGGGGTGGCCGGGTACAAATTGAAGACTAAGCCATGTATATAAGGCTGCAATGCCAGGCGGGGTAATATTTTGCCATGTATTACCAGTACCAATATTATAACGAGTATAAACAGAATCATCTTTAAAGGCATATAAACGGGAAGCATCGGGTGTTAGAAAAACAGCCTGAACATTTTCTATAGTGTCTCGGTACCCTCCATATCCTATAAATTCCTGCTGCCATGTATTGCCTCCGTCAAAAGACTCAAGGATACCTGCACCAAGCGTGCCGAGGTATATGTTCTTAATATTATTGGGAGCGACCGTTATTTGATTAACACCGGTTACACCTCCAACGATGGGTGCATTATCGGTAATGTTCGCCCAATGTTTGCCTCCATCTGTGCTTTTAAACAGCCCTCCATAAATAGAGCCGGCAAGAATATAATTGCTATCGGAACCGGTATCTGCCCATACCGCGTTTACATAGCCTACATCCTGCACCGGCATGCTGTCAGGCCCAATACACATCCAGTTACCGTTAAACACGCCGCTGCCTGCGCATGGGCTTGCTTCCCCATCTATTACTGCAGCCCTGAGTGTTTTATAATATTGGTCGAACATATTGTGCCCAGAAGTGTCATTGACCGCTACTCTTGGCTGCCAGAAAATTTTAAAACTTTTTAGCTGATCCATCGGGCCGCCTTCTGAAGTATCGGCAGGGTCTATATGTGCCGCCATAGTGTCCAAAATCTGGAATAACGTAGCTCCGGCCTGGTTAACAACCGGATATTTAGGCGGCTGCGGCGCCATCATAAATTCCTGCGCATGAAGGTTGCTTGCACATACAAACAGCGAAAGCAGGGAAAGGCAGTAACTAATCTTCTTTTTCGACAGGGCAATAAAAACCCTCTCTGCATAGCAAAGGCATAAATAGCTCATGAGATTTAGTATTTAGTGATGAAAGTATACTCAGTTAATTATTAATTTCCCTGTCAATACCTTCCCATCGTCACTTTGCCACCGCACGAGGTACAAGCCTTTTGTCCAGCCTGTTGTTATTATGTTTACCTGTTCTTGCTTGCTATTTATTGTACTTGAGTAGAATACCTGCCCTATACTGTTTGTTATGGTTAGATAACCGTTTATATTAATGTCTTTCAACAGGACTGTTACCTTATCTTGCGCAGGATTTGGAAATTGTATTAACGATGATTTAGGTAAGCCAGCAATACTGTTAACGGACAATGGCCAATAACTAACATAGCTTACAAAAGCACCACCTCCATCAGGGTTGATTGAGCTTGTATCAAAATTACCATAAGTAGTTCCATCAGTAAAATATGCTGACCCGCTCAACCCCAAAACGGCATAACCATCTAAATATGAAACGATAGAATACGGACGATCAATCCCGGTACCTCCGAATACTTTTTCTGTGACCTCATTTCCGGCGTTGTCAATATTTATTACCCATGCGTCACTTTGACCTATCACTCCATTTGTGCCGCCTAACAGCATATACCCACCGTTAGTAGCTGGACATATAGCATTCCCAATTTCTGGGCTTGGGGTACCAAATGCTTTTTGCCACAAAAGTGTCCCATCCTTATTCACCTTTATTACCCACATATCGCCGCCACCATGATAGCCGGTAACCATATAATCATTAGATTGCGTACCCCCAGTTATCACTATTGTACTATCCCTATTATCAAACATTGCATAATAAACATTATCATCACCACTACCTCCATAACTACTGTCCCATAGTACATTGCCGCCAACATCTAATTTTAAAATATAGTAGTCGTTGGCCGTGTTTATTCCCATATGCCAGACAGTATCTGTACAATCATGGTCTGTAGAACCAGTACTGCTTACAAGGTAGTACCCGTCATCGGCGGCAAGTATAGAGCCATTTTCGCTTTCATCCTGTGTGCCTCCAAGGTCTTTACACCATTGTTTATTACCGAGACTATCCGTTTTTATCACCACCCAATCTAATGTAAATGCACTGCCATAATGAAACAATATATCAGTATCGGATGAATTACTGGTACCAAGGATAATAAAGCCGTTATCAGGTGTATTTGCTATTGAAG
>CAIJNJ010000566.1 GCA_903821975.1 uncultured Bacteroidota bacterium | reverse complement strand
TGACTGCTTTCTTACCAACTCGCACCCATTGTATCGGTTTCGGGAATCACAAAATAGTTTTTGATGCGCCGGGTTCGGTAGGGGAAGTAAAGCGTGTCGCTCCCGACGCTGCGTACGGAGTCTATTCTGATACCTCTGACATAATTTTCTGCGTTGATAAAGTAGTTTTTAGGTCCGAATTGCAGGCAATTATAATTCTGTGCGTGAGTTACGTAATTGCAAAAAACGAACAGGGCGATAAAGAATACAGGTTTCATGTGAGATAGTTTATATAAAGTTACTATGTCTTTATGAAATAAACTATCTATCTCCGGATTGGGAATTCATTTCAGCGAGCGTATAATCACTTCGTAAAGAAAGAAATCCTATTTATATTCTTATCCTTTTTTACTTTTGAGCCTATGCAGTTTCACCCGCAATTAGCTTTTGAGCCATTACACAAACAGGACACCTATCAATCTGACGCGCTGAAAAAGCTGTTGGAATACTTACAGGCACATTCCCCCTTTTATAAGAAGCTTTTCGCACAGCACCACATCAATATACACAATATCAGGTCGGTGCATGATCTGCATTTCCTGCCCACCACCTCAAAAAGTGATATGCAGGAGCATAACTGGGATTTTCTTTGTGTGCCGGATAAGCAGGTAAAGGAATACACAGCCACATCGGGTACTATGGGCAAGCCTGTGGAGATAGCCCTTACAGAAAATGACCTGCAGCGCCTTGCCTATAATGAGCACCGCTCTTTTCTCTGTGCGGATGGCAAGCCGGAAGATATTTACCAGCTCATGCTCACGCTCGACCGCCAGTTTATGGCGGGAATAGCCTATTACATGGGCATCAGGCAACTGGGCGCCACACTCATACGTACCGGCCCTGGCCTGCCTTCTATGCAGTGGGATACGATACAGCGCCTGCAGCCTACAAGCCTGGTGGCGGTTCCGTCCTTTATGCTGAAGCTTATAGAATGGGCACAGGAGCATAAAACAGACCTCCATAACACGCCAGTGCAAAAAGCCATTTGTATAGGAGAAAGCCTGCGAAATGCCGACTTTGAGCTGAATGCACTGGGGCAGAAAATAAATAATGACTGGCCGTTAAAACTATACAGCACCTATGCATCCACCGAGATGCAGACCGCCTTTACCGAGTGCGGCGCGGGTATGGGCGGCCATCAGCAGCCGGACCTCATTATACTGGAAATACTCAACGAGCATGGGGATTCACTAAAACAAGGCGAATATGGCGAGGTAACCGTTACAACCCTTGGCGTAGAAGGCATGCCGCTACTCCGCTATCGCACCGGCGATATCTGCACTTTTTATGATTCCCCGTGCAGTTGCGGGCGGCATTCGCGCAGGCTTAGCCCGGTTTTAGGCCGCACACAGCAAATGATCAAGTACAAAGGCACAACATTATATCCGCCCGCTATTTTTGACATACTCAACAATATTCCGTTCATAAAAGAGTATGTGGTAGAAGTATTTACCAATGATCTGGCGCTCGATGAGATACGCCTGCATTTAAATACGCCACTGGCTGTAGATGAATGTGAAGCGAAGTTGCGCCCCGTGCTGCAATCGAGGTTACGGGTAGTGCCATTGCTGCAATTCCATTCTGCCGCCACCATGCAGCAAATGCAGTTTCCCGCCAATAGCCGCAAGCAGGTGAAGTTTATTGACAACAGATGATCTTAGGTACCCACGGCCCCTAAAGGGGAGTGCTGCGATCAAGACCATTGAGCGTTAGCCCCTTCTTAAGCCAGATGTCGGACTTAAAGCTAAATGTTTTATTCTCATAGCACTCCCCTTTAGGGGTAGGGGGTTTCACATTTTTTCTCTATTTTCACCCTTCCAAGTTTATACATATGCACGAAATAGTAGAATTATTAAAGACCCTGCTTGCTGACCCCGATAAATTAATGGCATGGATAACAGACCATTATGGCTTATACATGGTTATGTTCATCATTTTTGCCGAAACGGGTTTATTTGTCGGGTTCTTCCTGCCGGGCGATTCTCTGTTGTTTATTACGGGCATACTTATTGCTAATTCCCCTGCTCCTTTTGCTAATGAATATCTTGACCTCGTTTACTGGATCACCCTGATAAGTTTATCTGCCATTGTGGGTAATATGCTAGGCTTTTGGTTCGGGCGGGAGACAGGCCATCTTTGGTTTGAGAAGCGTGATACCTGGTTGTTCAAACAAAAGCACCTGAAACAGGCGCATGACTTCTATGAGAAGAAAGGTAACCTTGCCATCATACTTGGCAGGTTCCTGCCTATAGTGCGCACATTCGCACCGCTTGTAGCCGGCATAGTGGATATGAGCAAAAAGAAATTTATTTCCTATAGCATTGTTGGGGCGCTGGCATGGGTGTTCAGCATGATAATGGCGGGTTTTCTTTTAGGCCACAATACCTTCGTGAAACACAATATTGATAAGATAGTTATCGGGCTTATTATAGTAACTACCGCGCCGGTATTATTCAAGATGTTCTTTGGTAAGAAACCGGCTGCAGGTGCTTAACGCATATGTATGAAGCAAAATCAAAACATTGCCATATTCAGTATACCGGTGATCGTGGCCGCCCTCGGCTATTTTGTGGATATATATGACCTCATCCTTTTTTCCTTTATTCGTATCAGCAGCCTGAAGAGCTTTGGCCTTACACAAGACCAGTCTGCAAGTGTTGGCCTGCACATTATTTCTTACCAGATGGCCGGCTTGCTCATTGGCGGCATTATATGGGGCGTGATGGGCGATAAAAAAGGCAGGATGAGTGTCCTCTTCGGCTCTATTATCATTTATTCGGTTGCTAATATTATTAATGGTTTTGCACAGGATACGATGCAATATTCCATATGTCGTTTTGTGGCGGGGATAGGGCTTGCCGGTGAACTAGGTGCCGGGGTTACCCTTGTCTGTGAGCTTATAGATAAAGAAAAGAGGGGCTATGCTACATCGTTTATTGCAGGCGTGGGGCTCACGGGGGCCATACTTGCTTATTTCATTTCTAAAGAATTTGGCTGGCGTATCTGTTATTTTATCGGTGGCGGTTTAGGCTTTTTGCTGTTAATGCTCCGCTTTAGTGTGTATGAGTCGGGCATGTTCACCCATGAAAAGAAGGAGAAGATACAGCATGGTGATTTCCGTATGTTCTTCAACAATCGCGCGCGTTTTAAGAAATACATGCTCGGCATTATGATAGGGCTGCCTATATGGTACATACTGGGCATACTGGTGCAATTGTCTGATAAGTTTGGAAAGCAGTTTGGTCTCAAGGACGATGTTTCGCCCGGCAAGGTGATGGTGTATATGTATTGCGCTATCTCCGTTGCCGACTTTTTATCCGGTATACTAAGTCAATTACTGAAGAGCCGCAAGAAAGCGCTCTATATCTATTATGTGATCATGATCGTGGGGGTTATACTATACTTTACACAGTATGGCGGCACATCAACGGGAATGATACTCATCTGCATGCTCATAGGTTTTGGCACAGGTTTTTGGGCGCTGTTCGTTACCGTGGCTGCAGAGCAGTTCGGTACCAATATGCGCGCTACAGCTACCACCACCACGCCCAATATGGTGCGCGGCTCGCTGGTGCTTATCGCATTCCTGTTTGAGTATCTCCAACAGCACGCCAGCTATATTGTTTCAGGGGCTATTACCGGGGTTATTGTTATAGTGCTGGGTTGTATAGCATTGTTGATGACAAAGGAAACCTACGGCAAAGACCTTGATTTTGTGGAGGAGTAAGCAAAAAATCTATTGATAGGAGTAAACCATGAAAGAAAACAACAGTAAAGCAATCGGCCTTATAAGTATCCCTGTTATTGTTGCGGCGCTTGGTTATTTTGTAGATATATATGACCTTCTTTTATTCAGCATCATACGTGTAAAAAGTCTGAAAGGCATAGGACTTACAGACGCCCTGTGCGACACCGAGGGCAAGTTCATCATCAGCATACAGATGTATGGCTTGCTGCTGGGTGGCATACTATGGGGTGTACTTGGCGATAAGAAGGGCAGGCTCAGTGTACTCTTTGGTTCTATCATTCTTTACTCCCTTGCAAATATTGCCAATGGTTTTGTGCACACCGTTAATGAATATGCACTGGCACGCTTTATAGCGGGCATTGGCCTTGCGGGTGAGCTTGGCGCTGGTATTACACTTGTCAGCGAGCTGATATCGAAAGAGGAAAGAGGCAAAGCTACTTCCATAGTGGCGGGCGTGGGACTCACCGGTGCTGTGGCTGCATACTTCGTAGCCCATTCTTTCGACTGGCGCATATGCTACTATGTGGGTGGCGG
>CAIJNJ010000565.1 GCA_903821975.1 uncultured Bacteroidota bacterium | reverse complement strand
GACCTAATTTTTACCAACTATTTTTGACCACATTGTCCACATTCAACCCCTTCAGGGTTGTGCAATGAAACATTCTAGCACCCTGAGTTTCACTCAGGGCTATTGATATTTAAGCCTTTCAGGCTTATTTAATTTGCCGGATTTTGATGTTGAAATGGCATAAATCAGACACCCGGAGTTTCACTCAGGGCTATTGACATTTAAGCTTTTCAGGCTTATTTAATTTGCCGGATTTTGATGTTGAAATGGCATAAATCAGACACCCGGAGTTTCACTCAGGGCTATTGACATTTAAGCTTTTCAGGCTTATTTAATTTGATGCCGGATTTTTTGACTATTGCAACATTGGACGCAATGCATTGCGTCTCTACATTCTATTAAAAGTATATCGAGTATTATTCTTCTTTCTCAGGCAATACAAATTCTTTATTGAGCTCATCTATATAAGCCAATATCTCTTTGCGCCCGAGAAATTTTATGGCGCTGGTAATGAAACTACGGGGAATAAACTCCCATTCTTTTTTCATTGCCTCTATGAACTGGCGGGCATGTTTGGCGGCTTCGCGCTGGGTACTTTTGTCGGCCTTGGTGAATATTACATTAAACGGAATACCCCACGCGCCCAACTTACGGATAAAACCGAGATCGATATTCTGCGGCTCGTGCCGGCTGTCTATGAGCACAAATACGGTCATCAGGTTTGGGCGGTGCTGCAGATAACCTGCGATCATCTTTTCCCACGTAACACGTGTGTTCTGGGACACTTTGGCAAAGCCATATCCCGGAAGATCGACGATGTAGAAGGCGTTATTGATAAGAAAATGGTTTATGAGCTGTGTTTTGCCGGGCGTATTGGACGTTTTAGCCAGTTTGGACTGGTTGGTGAGCATATTGATAAGCGAGGACTTACCTACATTAGAACGGCCTATAAAGGCATATTCCGGCATATCGGGCTTAGGGCAGCCTTCCACCTTGGGGCTACTTATTATATATTTTGCTGTAGTTATTTCCATTCTTAATAGTTAAATGAGTTAACAGGTTAAATAGTTAATAGGGTAAAAGGTTTATGCCGATGTGAGCTTATTAACCAATTAACTATTTAACGTCTTACCTTTTTAACACCCATAATCTTACTTTTGCAATAATGCAACCCGTACCAAGTAACAACCCGGCAGCCAAAGTAGTACCGGATAGCACATCAAATTTAAGCAAGAAAGCGCAAGTAGCGGAAATGTTCAATAATATAGCCGGGCGCTATGACTTCCTGAACCATTTTTTATCGATGGGAATTGATAAGGGGTGGCGTAAAAAGGCCATTGCTGAAGTAGCGCAGGCGCGCCCGCAAGCTATACTGGACGTGGCGACAGGTACGGGCGATATGGCCATTGCCGCGGCCAAAACCATACAACCTGAAAAAATAACAGGTGTAGATATAGCCGATGGAATGCTGGAAGTGGGTAGAAAGAAAATAGCCGACCTGAACCTGCAACAAATAATAACCCTGAAAACAGGAGATAGCGAATCTATGCCTTTCGGCACGGGGGAGTTTGATGCAGTGATGTGTGCGTATGGCGTACGCAATTTTGAGCATTTAGAGGCGGGACTTACCGAAATGAGCCGCGTATTGCGCCCGGGAGGCAAGGTGGTGATACTGGAATTCTCCCACCCTACCCGTCCGGGCATAAAACAGCTCTACAGTTTTTATTTCCGATATATACTACCCACACTTGGTAAGCTTGTTTCCAAACACAGCAAGGCATATACTTACCTGCCGGAATCGGTAAAGGCATTCCCTGAGGGAAAAAGGTTTTGCGAGATATTACAGCAATGTGGGTTTAAAGATGCAAAGGCACGGCCGCTGACCTTTGGGGTGACGACGCTTTATACGGCTTCCAGGTAATTTGAAAATTTGACGATTTGAAAATTTGAAAATGGGTACGTGTTACTTCAATAAGATACCATGGATTGAAGGATAATAGCAGCTTCGTACAAATTCTCAGGAGATTTCTTCATTCCGCCATTGAAGAAATGGCTTCATTACGAAAAGGCCTAAGGTCGGCTTTAGCCTCTCATTGTTTTTAATGCTGTGGCCCATTTGAAGAGCTCGTCGAGCATGATGTCTGCGGATTTATCGAGGCCAGGGTCGTTCATGAATTTGCCGCTTTCGTCGATGTGCTTTGTAAATGCAGGGATGTGAACCGCCTCGGATATAGGCATCATACCGACCGCTGTGATCACTTGCTTGAGCATCTGCACAGCCCTTGTACCGGCAGATACGCCACCATAACTTACAAAACCCACTGCTTTATATTGCCATTCTTTTGAAAGGAAATCTATTGCATTCTTAATGGTAGCCGGATAGCCATAATTATACTCCGAAGTAACAATCACAAATGCATCGGCAGCATTTATTGTTGCGCTCCAGTCTTTGGTGTGCTGGTGCTGGTATTTCTGGAAACGGGGGTGCTCGGGCTCATCAAGGAAAGGCAGGTTTATTACTGCGAGATCCAATACTTCGACATTAAATTCAGGATGCTTTTTAGCTATTTCGGTGAACCATGCAGCTATGGATGGCGCTTTGCGGCCGGGGCGCGTGCTGGCGATTATTATTTTGAGGTTGAGCATGTTGAAAATTCAAAAGTTAAAAGTCAAAAGCCAAAAGTGATTTAAATTGTGTTATTGGTTGATACGTTGAATAGTTGATAAGTTCTTCACTTCAATAAATCATCGTAAAGTTATCGGATAATTTGTAAAAAAAATCGGGCCATTTGTGGTGGCCCGATCTGGAATAATTTTTTTTCTGAAATTAGTCTCTCCTGTTTCCAAAGAGACGGAGGAGCATAAGGAACAGGTTAATGAAATCGAGGTAAACTTAATGCGCCCATTAACGCGAGTTTCTTTGTATCTGAAGCAGATGTGCCTTCGTACTCAAGGCCTGCGCCAATGCGTTTCAGTTTTTGCGTATCGTACGCGGTAAGGCCAGTGAATACTGCAACACCAACGATACTGATGAGGTAATTCATACCCGGGCTGCCCAGGAACATATTGATAAGGCTGGCGATAAGAATACCGATAAGACCCATCATAAGTATACGACCAAAAGACGTGAGGTCTTTATCTGTGGTATATCCCATAATAGCCATAATGCCGAACATGCCGGCAGCTGCACCAAAGCAACCGATAACTGAACCTTCAGTATAAACCAGCAAAATAAAGCTGAGACTAATACCCAAAACCGCTGCAAAAGCAAGGAACAGGAATGTCATTGAAGCCGCAGAGAGCCTGTTAATACCAAACTGCATAATGAGCAGAAATGCGAAAGGAGCAAAAGTAACTACCCATCCGAGGCCATTCATTCTTATGCCCCTGTCTGTTTGGGTATATAGTTCCTGGAAGAGTGTTTGGTTAGTTGCATAGAGTACCGCGAACAGCGTGGACACGGCCAATGCCACGAACATCCATAAAAAGACGCTGGCCATAAATTTTTTAGCAACAGCGCCGGTACCTGATACCTGCTGACTATCTACAACTGTATAGTCAGTGAAATCCTGATTGTAATTATCCATATAGTTTTAAGAAATTGTTACGTAAAGTTAAGCATATAACGGATAAAAACGAGCGGTGAATAGCTGTTTTTAACTTTTTATAAAGTGTCCGCTCCATACGTGGCCTTGCTTGGATTAGTAGTCAATAGTTACATTGAATTTTACCCGCTCTCTTTTTTTGGTGAGTATGTGCCAGTTGCCGTCGTAATCTATGTAAGTAGGATATAGTCGTGTCCCAACCTGTTTTGTGCGCACCTTCATATGTACGTCAAAGTCGTAGACCAGTGTATGGTATGATAAAGAATAATCGCGGGCCACGATGCTAAAATCTCTTTTGCGGAACCAGGTTGTTAACTCGTCATAAATAACGGAGTGCTCATAGCCGGGTTTGGGAGTGATTTTAAACACAAAACAATCTTCACCCTCGAATGTATCCTTCTCTATTTTAAAATTGTATTTATCTGCTTCGGGTTGCTCAAATATTGATGCCCTGTCGCCCATGAAGGGTATGCCGCTTACTTTAGCGCCGGGATTGAAAATGAGCTGTTTCAGTTCGTACTTGCTTTTTTCCATTTGGCCTTTTCCCTGAGCATCCATGGAGCCGGCTACGACATCGGTCTCATTGCATACAGGATCTTTAGCAAAGAACAGGTATGCAAATAATTCAGCGGTATAGTAATTATAATCACCGTTGTGCTTAAAGAAATCGCCGGTTGTTTTTTGCTCCAGGAACTTTGTATTCCTGCACTTACCAATATACTCCTGCCTTGTATTGCTGTGCATGGAGGCTATTACGTTATCATTTTTACCGAAGACCTTAAAATCATTTATGGCGTTGTATGAAACAAGGTGCATGCTTTTAAATGCTTTGTAAAATGTAGTATCCGTCTGCACACGGCGAACGAATG
>CAIJNJ010000564.1 GCA_903821975.1 uncultured Bacteroidota bacterium | reverse complement strand
CCCTGGCTTTCCTGAAGGTAAAGCAAATAAGGGTTTGTTTTTTCTTTAGTGTCATTTTGCAACTCGGCAACAAACCGGTACGAATGGCTGGGTAGTACCCGGTTATCGTGCGCCGAAGCAATAAACATAGTTGCAGGATACTCCACATCATTTTTTATGTGGTGCAATGGCGAAAGCTTGTATAAATTATGAAAGTCAACTGAATCATTCGGGTCGCCATATTCACGCACGCCAATCATTTCGCCGCTGGCATTTTGCGCAAAGTTTATCAAATCGGTTGGGGCAGCAGCGGGCACCACTACCTTAAATAAATCAGGCCGCTGCACCATAGCTGCAGCCACCAGCAGGCCTCCGTTAGAGCCACCATGAATAGCAATTTTATTTGCGGCGGTATATTTATTGGCAATCAAATATTCGGCGGCTGCAATAAAATCATCAAACGATTTTTGCTTGTTCAACAGCATCCCTTGCTTATGCCAGGTTTCACCCTGTTCTCCTCCCCCGCGTATTAATGGCACAGCCAAAATACCGTTATGGCTTAAAAACCAATTGAAGCCAATGTCGTAATGCGGGTCGAGCGATATACCAAAGCCGCCATAGGCATACATTAGCACCGGTGTGGATGTATCGGGTTGCAGTTGGGCGTTATAAACCAGGTACATCGGTATTCGCACACTATCTTTCGAATAGTAATACACAATTTTTGAAGTAACGCCCTGGTTAAACAGCTGCGCCAACCCCTCATTATCATCCACTATCGTTTTTAAATTTTTAAAATCAAACATAACAGTTCGTGGGTGCGCCGCGAATGAGGAAATAGTATAAAGTGTAGTGGAATCATCAATGGTATGGCCAAATCCATGTATAGCATATCCATCGGGCACATCTATTCGTTTAAGCAATTTACCGGCTGTGTCAAAAACAGCGGGCCTGTATTTGCCCATATCGTAATAAATACAAAAAATACGGTCTTTCAATTTGTTGGCAAAGCGTAAGGGCTGGTTAAATTGTTCAATTAAAATGCTACCCGTGTTCATTTGATTAGGGTCATAAAGCACGATTTGCCCATTGGGCGCTTTATAAGTGCTTTTAACCATAAATTTATCTCCCTGTTTGCCAATCACTTCAAATTGCGAGGTGCCATCGTAAGGCACAGCAATAAATTCTTTTATACCGTTTTCCAAACTATCGGTTTTCAAATAAGCCATTATGCTTATCTTTTTATTCCTGTCGAACTTATCGTATTTCAAAAAAATAATCTTGTCGGATGTTGCCGGATAAAATTCAATATTCTTGATTTTCTTTTCAGCTGCACTCAATACTACTATATCACTATCCTCCGGCATGCCGAGGCGGTGATACATCACCCGTTGATTTTTATCCGCCGAAAGCATTTCCTTTCCTTCTTCGGGTGCGTCAAACCGCGAATAAAAGAGACCGCCTTTATTCCAAACCACATCGCTAAATTTCTGCCACTCAAATTTATCGGGTAAAAATTTCTTTCCTTCAATATCTCTTATTCTTGTTTCAAGCCAATCACTGCCGCTATGCGACAGCACGATGGCTGCATATTTATGATCCGGCGAAAGCTCAACTGCCCGGGCGAAAATCCTGTCGTACTTATCGTACTGAAAAATATTAGTCGGGCACAATTGCTGGT
>CAIJNJ010000563.1 GCA_903821975.1 uncultured Bacteroidota bacterium | reverse complement strand
TGCTAAAATCTTTGAACATTCCTTCGGTATTCTTTCCGCTATCCGAAATGCTCAGCGAGTTGTTCAACCTTTTACTATCGCTTGTCGTTTTTGCTTTATTAATGCATTGGTTCGGATTGGTATACAGTTTCCGGCTGTTTCTTATTATACCATGCATATTGTTGTTTGCCCTGTTCACTTTTGGGCTCAACCTGTTGCTCTGTAGTATCAATGTATTTTTCCGTGACGTAGGAATCATATGGGGCACCATTCAGCCGGCCCTGTTCTACCTTACACCCATTGCCTACCCCGAAACGCTTATAGCGGCAAAGTTTAAACTCATTATTAAGTGCAACCCTATTTATTACTTTATTAAACTGGGCAGGGATATCTTTTACAGCACAGAACTGCCGCCATGGCAGTTGTGGCGCGACTGCCTGATCATCTCTGTTATTATGTATTGTATCGGGCAATTTGTATTCAACAGGTTGAAAAATCAATTTATATCGGCTATATAGGTACCAGATGAATAGAGAGAATATCATAACGGTAGAAAATGTACATGTTAGCTTCTGGCAAAACAATGCCGGCATTCACTCTATTAAAGATCTTGTCACACACCGCAAAAGCCCTTTTAAAACCAAAACGATACTTCACGATATTTCCGTTGAAATAAAAAGAGGCGACAGCCTGGGCATACTTGGCAGGAACGGTTCCGGGAAGAGCACACTTTTGCGCACCATTGCCGGAATAATAAAACCTGCAAAAGGGAAAATAACGGTAAATGGTACGTTTGCCCCCATCCTCGCCATTGGCGCCGGGCTGGAGCTGGAACTGACCGGCTATGAGAACATGGCACTCCTGCTTGCACTCTATGGCACAGCAAGACGGAATACCAATGCGGTTGAAAATATCAGGGAATTCTCGGAGCTTTCTGATGAGGTGCTCCGTATGCCGGTGAAGCAATATTCTTCCGGCATGGTAGCACGCCTCGCGTTCTCCATCTCCCTTGCCAATGTATCAGACATCCTGATTATCGATGAGGTACTGGCCGTGGGCGACCAGGGGTTCCAGGCAAAGTGCATGGATAAGATACACGAGATCAAAGCCCAGGGTACAACTATACTTTTCGTTTCGCACTTTCCTGACGGGGTAATGAAAATATGCGAAACAGCAATCCTTATGGAAAACGGCCATATCACACATCGTGGCACAGCAGCAGAGATATGCAATAATTACAAGCAATTATTTTAGGCGAAGGAAAACCATTACTTCTTAGCGCAGCATTGGGAAAATGAAAAAGAATTTTGCTAAAATATCTGATCCCGGTGAGCGCAAAATACAAAGCGTACTAAAATTCGTTTCATTCCTGTTTACCAGGCCCGGCTTCGGGCTATTGAAAAAAATGGCCAAAAGAGCTTTGGGGAAACAGCACAAGGAGCCTGGCTATAATGAATGGATCCATACAAAGCTGAACCCCGATATCTTACAAAAAGACTTCAAAGAAAACTCCGGCGCCCTTAAACTAAAGCCAAAGATCAGTATTGTAATAGCGGCTCATGATTCTAAGAACAGTCAACTGTCTGCCTCTGTTAATTCTGTTATTGAGCAATCGTATATTAATTGGGAATTGCTCGTCTCCGATAAATTAGCGACACAATCGCTGCAGCAAGATGAGCGCATCAGGCCAGTTCCAGTAAATGATAACTTCCATACAGCCACGATTTTAAATGCTTTATGCGCGGCAGCTTCCGGGGATCATATCTTATTTATGGGCGTAGGCGATCTTCTTACCCCAAATTGCCTTTTTGAAATTGTAAAACACATCAATACCTGCCCATCAGATACACTGATCTATACAGATGAGGACATAATTGAAAATGGAGCATTCTCTACCCCTCATTTCAAGCCCGGCTGGTCACCGGATAGCTTGCTGTCCCGTAACTACATAGGCCATGCTATTGTTATAAAGAAACAACTCACAGGCAAGTTAAGTTTCAGGGGAGATTATGAAGACTGTCTTTTTTACGACTACTTACTCCGCGCCACCGAACTCACAAATCATATAGGGCGCATTCCCGAAGTACTCTATCACTGTAGCGCCAATCCTTTACCCGGCAGTTACAGTATCTCTGCAAAAAGAGCCTTAGGTGAAGCTATCGCACGCAGAAACACACCCGGAACCGTAAATGGCATTCCCGGCACGCGCGGATGCTTCAGCATACAATACGAGGTCGCGAAAATTGAAAAGGTAAGTATTATCATTCCTACAAAAGATAATACCCCAATGCTGAAAACAGCATTAGACTCCATATTTGAAAAAACAAACTATCCCGATTACGAGATCATTGTATTGAACAACAATAGCTCATCACCTGAATTTTTTCGTTTAATTAAGGAATACGGCGAAACACATGCTAATACTTTCCGTTGTATAGATGCTAATTTCCCTTTCAACTTCGCAAAGTTGATGAACCTTGGCGTTGCTCACAGCACAGGAGCTTATATCTTAATGTGCAATAATGACATAGAAGTTATCCAGGATGACTGGCTAATAAAAATGGTAGCTAATGCGCAACAGAAGAGGACCGGAGCGGTAGGGGTAAAATTATTATATCCCGATAATACTATCCAGCATGCAGGTATCGTACTGGGCATTGATGGCGCCAGCGGCCATGCTTTCGTAAACAGGGATAAAGACGATAACGGCTATTTTTATCGCCTGAAGACTGTCACCAATTATTCGGCCGTAACTGCCGCCTGCATGATGTGCCGAAAAGAGGTGTATACAGAAGTGGATGGCATGGATGAAACGCTGGAAGTGGAATACAACGACCTGGACCTGTGTCTCAAATTTCTGAAAAATGGCTATTACAATATTTACCTCCCGTCTGTGGAAGTCTACCATTATGAGTCGGCAACCCGCGGTCATCCGTTCCGAAGCACATCATCCTGGAAACAGCACGAGAAAGACCTGGCAATATTTAAAAGTAAATGGCAAAATTATATTGATGACGATCCCTTTTATGATCCTAACCTAAGCAGAGAAACAACCGATTTCAGTATTCGCACTACCCGAGCAGCTCTTTAAATACTTTTTTCATATTTTCTTTATTGAAATGCCCCGATATATACGAGGTTCCAAACCTTGACAATTTTTCCCAATATTCCTTATCGGTATAAGCATGTACTATTTCATTGATCATGTCTGTGGCCGAGTTTACACCTTTGTAGATATAGTCGCCCTCTTTAGGCATTCCCTCAAATGCAAAATCCGTCCCTACTACCGGCACACCCTTTGCCATTGCCTCTACTACTTTACCCTTTACACCTGCTCCGGATAAAAGTGGTACAACCGCCACTTTCGCTTTCGAATAAAGTTCTTCTAACTCGGTTACAGAAACGTTGGGCAATATCTTTAAGGAAGCGAACTTATCTTTATATTTAAACAGTGACTGCGGCATATTAGAGCCAACGATAGTAAGACTAATGTTCTGGTTATCAAGCGTTTGATATACTTCCTGTAAAAACCACTTTATGGCATCCACATTAGGCGGATGGTTAAATCCCCCAACAAATAATATGCCTTCTCTGCTCTCATAATCCGCGACAATGTTTTTTACATCAAAAAAATATGGAGGAATGTAATGCAGCGGACTGGTGATATATTTTCGCAGATATTCTTTTTCTTCCATGCTGATAACCAATGAATTATTGGCATGTTCATACATAAAATCTTCATCTGCTTTTATTTTCCCTGCAAGCCTGATCAACGACTTATCACCCTTTTCTGTTCCTTCCAATTCTAATCGCCGGTAGCCAAGATCATGACCATAATAAATAACATTCCCTTTATATTCATTAGCCCGCAAGAAGGACAATATCGGTTTACAAACAGAGGACCGGCTTAATAATATCGCATCAAAATTATCAAGGTTCGTTTTTAAATATTTTTTCCAATTTTGAATGTCAAAATTGAAATCACCACCATATAACACCTCTACCCCTTTCTCCTGGAACGATTTGTTATAAGCTTTTGAATAGTTTTGGTTCTCGCCAAGAAACTTGACACTGTAATCAAGGTCAAGCATCGAATCAATAAAATTGCTTAGCGTTCTGGAACCGGCATCTTTATCTATTTGCGGCAAATAATGATCAATAACCAATACCTGTTTCTTCTCTCTTGTCCTGTCCCGCTCAAAAAAAACATGCTCACCATTTTTCGATTTGCGGCTTAATTCATCCTTCCATTTATCGACAAATTTTTCCTGGTTAATGACCTGGTACTTTTTCACACCGGCCTTTACATCCGTACCATGAGTGACCCCTTCAAAATGAACTGCTACTGAAAATGGCTGGTACATGACTTTGTACCCTCGTTTTCTTACCTCGAAACACAGATCGGAATCTTCACAATAGGCCGGCGAATACATCTCATCAAACCCTCCAATAGACTGCCATAATTCTTTGGTTATCATTATGGAAGCGCCGGAAATATAATCCGTCTCTTTCACATAATTATATTCAGGGCGCATACGGTTATCCATGTTTCCGTAGTTCCATCCGCTGCCATCCCGCCAAATAATTCCTCCGGCCTCCTGCAGCTTTCCACTAGGATAAATAAGCTTTGAGCCTACCAACCCAACATTTTTATAATGCTTAAAAACAAATAGCAATTCTTTAAGCCAGTTTTTCTGCACCTGGGTATCATTATTCAGGAAAACCAGGTATTTACCCCTGGCTTTGGTCGCGGCATTGTTGCAATTTTTAAGAAAGCCAAGATTGCTTTCATTCTTTATTATTATAAGGTTCCCGAAATTTCTTTTTAGGATATCCGTGTTTTCAGGAGAATTGTCATCTGACACAATTATCTCATAATCAATTAATTCAGTAGCCTCACTTATAGCATAAATACAATCGCAGGTGTAATTTACCTGGTTATACATTGGTATGATAATAGAAACTTCGGGGCTGGTGCTATTGGGTAATTGTATCTTTTTATTTTTATCATAATCGCTTATCGACAATCCGGCTTTGGGATCAAATTCCAAGTCGAAATCAGAAAAATCTCCATATGCCTTTCTGTGCAATAAACTTTGAATACCTTTAATTA
>CAIJNJ010000562.1 GCA_903821975.1 uncultured Bacteroidota bacterium | reverse complement strand
GGCTGCTTCTATTGAAGCAGCCGTAAAACAAGAGCCTGTTATTTAAACCGGTACTACCCAGTTGTGTGTGTCTTTTTTGCGGCCGTAGCGTATTTCGGCTAATTCTTTTTTTAGCCAGTTGGTTATTTCACAGCTCTCAACGGGTGGGAGCAGCATTTTGTCTTCGTGGAAGGTAAGTGCGTATATAGGTGCTATAGACGCCGCGGTACCGGTACCAAATGCTTCTTTAAGCTTGCCTTCTTTGTGTGCCAGTTCTATCTCATCAATGCTCAATGGACGTTCTTCCACCTTCACACCTTTTTCGCGGAGGAGGGTAAGCACGCTTTCGCGGGTAACACCCTCGAGGATGGTATCCTGCGTAATATCCGGAGTGATAACGGTATCTCCAATTACGAAGAACACGTTCATAGTACCGATCTCCTGCACATATTTGTGTTCGAAACCGTCTGTCCAGAGGATCTGGTCGTAACCCATCTTACGGATCTGCATAGTAGGATACATACTCATGCCGTAGTTTCCAGCAGCCTTGGTGAAACCAATACCGCCGGGGAATGCACGCACATACTGGTCCTGAACATATATGGATACCGGCTTGTTGTAATAAGGACCGGCAGGGCTGGTGATAATAATGAACATGAATTTTTCTGCGGGACGAACGCCGATAAACTCATCGATAGCAAGCATGAACGGACGGATATATAATGAAGTATCCTCACCGGTAGGTATCCAATCGCGGTCCAGGTTTATCAGTTCGCGCATGCCGTCTACAAACAATTCCTTTGGAAGGTCTGGCATAGCCATACGCTCAGCGGAGCGGTTCATACGCTTCCAGTTGTCATAAGGACGGAAAATTATTGGGTTGCCTTGCGGGTCTTTGTATGCTTTTACGCCTTCAAATATAGCCTGACCATAATGCATGAATGTAGTGGCCGGACTCAATTTAAGGTCGTGAAACGGCATAATTTCGGGTTTACCCCATGCCCCGTTTTCATAATAGGCTATCAGCATATGGTCGGAATAGTGTTTGCCGAACTGGATATTCGCGGGATCTATCTCACCGATGCGGCTTTTTTCCACTTTTTTGATGCTGATATCTAATGAAGAAACACTCATAATGCCTAAATTAAATTAATATTGTGAGTAAGAAAGTCGTAAGTCGTGAGTCGTAAGTCGTAAGTGCAAAAACAGTTACTTAGGTTTTTCAGGCTCGCTACAGTTGGACCTTAATTTTAATTTTGCGCAAAGAAACAATTTTTAAGCCTAAATCCCTAAGCCAGGGGCCTTATTTTAATAGATAGTTTACCTTAAATGGTTGTAAAATAAATGTATGAATATCATTCAATCAGACCTTGTAAGCTCGGAATATGATGTGTTTTGGGACGATATTTCCGATGTGGTGAACAATACGGAATCGAGGCCGGTGCTTATATTGATAAATACCTATGAGCACGGAGGAGCCGAAGAAATGCAGTTGTTAAAAATGCTGGAAGCGTGTAAACTGAGTACCGGGCAATATCATATCATACAAATAGAGAAAGACAGCAAGGTGGCATGGCACAAACTGCGCGAAACGCTGGACTCTAAGATTGTTTTTCTGATCGGCATACTGCCATCTCAACTTGGCATATCCTCGTTGTTCCGGATAAATGCACCTAACCATTTTAATGACCGGGTATGGCTGCCTACACTTTCATTAAAAGAGCTGGAAGAGCGCCCTGATGTGAAAAAGCAGTTATGGATGGAGGGAATGAAACCCATATTTAGCCCCTCCCTACCTCCCCCAAGGGGAGGAGGTGACCTATCCCCAGCCCTCTCCAAAGGAGAGGGTGAGGTCGAATGAGAATTGTAACCCAAAATTTTATGCTAAACAATTTAGGGTTTGACTATTAATTTTTCACTTGGCACAGACACCCGAAAAAATACTGAAACAATACTGGGGCTATAACAGTTTCCGGCCGCTGCAAAGGGAAATCATTGCCAGTGTACTGGAAGACAGGGATACGTTTGCACTTCTGCCAACAGGTGGCGGCAAATCGGTTTGCTACCAGGTGCCTGCGCTGATCAAAGAGGGGTTTTGCCTTGTTATTTCCCCGCTCATTGCACTGATGCAGGACCAGGTGAACAGGCTTAAAGAACTGGATATACCTGCTGAGTGCATACACTCCGGCATGCACTATAATGATGTAAGACGAACCCTTGACAATGCCATGCATGGCGGCTATAAACTGCTGTATATATCTCCCGAAAGATTGCAGACGTCATTGTTCCGGGAGTATATGACGAAATTTGATGTAAGCCTTATTGCCGTGGACGAGGCACACTGCATATCGCAATGGGGGCATGATTTCCGGCCGAACTACCTGCAGATAGCGAGTATAAGGGAAACATTTCCGAAGACACCAATACTGGCGCTTACAGCAACAGCAACCGCGGATGTCCGGCTGGATATATTACAGCAACTGCAACTGCGGGAGCCTGCAATATTCAAGCAAAGCTTTGCAAGGGATAATATCTTTTACGACATACGCTATAGTGAGAACAAGGCGGCTGAAACGCTACACGATGTAAATAAAAGCTGCAGTATCATCTATTGCAGAAGCCGTAAACAAACTGAAGCCGTGGGTAAATTCCTTGTCCAATCAGGTACCGAGACTGCGGTGTATCATGCGGGTAAGAGCAAGGATAACCGGGAGCATGCGCAGGAGCTATGGATGAAGAATGCAGCCCCGGTGATGGTTGCCACTACCGCATTTGGCATGGGTATAGACAAGCCCGATGTGCGTATGGTGCTGCACTATGATGCACCGGAGCACCTTGAAGCCTATTACCAGGAAGCAGGGAGAGCGGGAAGAGACGGTAAAGCATCATTTGCACTGGCGCTATATAACAGCACGGATATAAAACGCCTCACAGAGAGCATAGCCCTACAATATCCACCTGAAACCTATCTAAGACAAGTGTACCAGGCTGTAGCAGAATACCTGCAAATACCGATAGGTACGGAACCGGACCAATACTACCCTTTCGACCTGTATGATTTCTGTAAGAAATTCTCGTTGCAGGCCAACGAGGCGATACATGCGCTAAAGCTGCTGGAACAAGAGGGGTTATGGACGCTGAGCGAATCTGTGTACCACCCGGCAACGATACAATTTACTGCGGAGCGGCACTCACTTGACGAACTACAAAAGGTGCATCCCGACCTCTATTACGTAACTGTGGGGTTGCTGCGCATGTATAATACCATCTTTCATTTCCCGACACCTGTAAGGGAAAGTGCTATAGCCAGGCAGCTAAAGATAAAGAGAGAAGAACTGGAACCGGCACTGGAGCTACTGGATAAGATGGAACTGCTGAAATATAACAAACCGGGGGAAGGACCTCAAATGTTCTTTCACCATTACCGGGTAGACAGCAGGTACCTGATCATAGACCTGAACCGGATAGAAATATTACGGAAACGGCATGAAGCAAGAACAGCAGCTATGGTCGCATTCCTGGAAAATAACACCAAATGCAGGGAGCGGGTATTACTAGCGTATTTTGGAGAGAAACCACAAAAAGATTGCGGACATTGTGATGTATGTAAAAACAGAAACACCACAGCGATGTCTGCAAAAGACCTGAAAAAAGACTTATTGGAACGCATACCCGCAAAAGGTGGTATAAGTATACGACAACTTGTTTCGGGCTACCCTGCGGCTATTAAGGAACAGGCAGTAGATATAATCAGGAGGATGATAGATAATCGTGAATTGCAATTCAAAAGCGAGCATTTATACCGCGAGTAACTCTATGCACTATACGTGAGCTTCGCTGTTTCCGTACTCTTTACGACCATGTGTATTTTTTCATCCAGCTTACTCACGGCTTCTTCCATCATTAAAAGATATTCTTTGGGCGATTCGTAATTCTCCAGTTTTATCACATTCATCAAGCCCATGATAGTGGTAAGCGGTCCGCGGAATTCATGCGACTGAATGAAGGCTATATCCATCAGCACACTGTTTTGCTTTTCCACCTGTTGCATCTTTTCGTTCAGGAGTTTATAAGTAAGCTCCAGCTCCATAAGGTGCATCGCCTGCCTTGCCAGTATCTCTAAAAGTTGCCTCTTATTCTCCGGGATCACTTTTGCTTCTACATCCATCACGCATAAGGTGCCGATGTTGAGCCCGTCATTTGTGGACAAAGGGGCGCCTGCATAAAAGCGGACGTTCATAGGCCCTCTGACCACCGGATTGGCGACAAAACGCTCGTCAAGCAGCGCATCCGGAACAATCATTGCATTATTTTGTTTGATCGCGTGCGTGCAAAAGGATGTTTCACGGGGCATATGGGAGACATCATAACCTCTTGTTACTTTAAACCACTGGTCATGCTCATCAATAAGTGTTATAAAAGCAACAGGGGCCTCATAAATATCTGTAGCGAGCCGCAGAATACCTTCCAGATTTTTATTCAAATCAAAGTCAAAAGACCTAAAGCGATCTACGGCTGCAAGACGGGCTGTTTCTATATCCATCATACATCAGATGTGTTCTGTTATACAAATATGAATTGCATCATATTTACTGTAAATTTATGATGTTATGCACTATAAACGATAAATATTACGTTTAGGTTTTTTACTTTTGAAATTCATGCCGGATAAAATTCGTTTTTGCATTGTTGGGTTTGGGAATATTGGCCGCCGCCATGCCGGGCAGATATTACAGAACCCTGATACCGAACTTCTAGCAGTTTGCGATGTTAATGCAGCCGTAAAGGAAAATGTGCCTGAAAATACCGCCTTCTATACCAGCATTGATGAGATGCTACAAGAAACAAAGGCAGATGTGCTCTGCGTATGTACCCCCAACTACCTGCATGAACCACATACTATAGCCGGGCTGCATGCCAGTATGCACACCGTAGTAGAAAAGCCGATGGCCATAAGCGCTGCAGAATGCGACCGAATGATCGCCGCAGCGGAGAAAACAGGCAAAACGATCTTTGCAGTAAAACAAAATCGCTATAACCCGCCTGTGCAGGAGGTGAAAAAGTTGATGGCCAATAATGAACTCGGTGAGATATACATGATACAGGTGAACTGTTTCTGGAACCGGGGCGACAACTATTATTCAGGCAGTGACTGGCGTGGCAAAAAAGATAAAGATGGTGGTTGCCTGTTTACACAATTCAGCCACTTTGTAGATATACTTTACTACCTCAATGGTACAATAACAGAAGCACAGGGTTGGGTGCATAATTATGCGCACCAACATAATACAGAAGTGGAAGATACCGGAAGCTTTGTGTTGAAAGCGACAAACAATGCTATCATCAATTTCAACTTTACTACGTGTGCCTATGAGCGTAATATGGAAGGCTCCATTACCATCATTGCAAAAAAAGGGACAGTAAAAATCGGCGGTCAATACTTAAACACCATCGAGTACCAAAAGACTGCGGCACCTACCCTACCCAACATTAATATCACCGCCAAAGCAAATGATTACGGACTGTACCAGGGGTCAATGAGTAACCATGATAAAGTGATACAGAACGTGGTAGATGTACTTCACCATAACCATGCAGTAATGACAAGTGCAAAAGAAGGGCGTGAGGTGGTAAAGATCATAGAACAAATGTATAAGGGCGCTGTGAGTCTATAGCATTACGTTGGCTATTAATTGATTAAAACTATTATTTTAGTTATTAACTATTAATCGTTTATTATTTAGAATAAAAATATATCTGTAATAATCTTGCTTACCAAACGATTAGACCTGATTGGAAAATAAATGAAAATGTCTCTGATTATTAATTAGTTAGATGATATAATATTGCGAAGTTTTTATATTCGCAATGCTGTTTAAGAAAAAAATATCCTTACTCTATCTTATCCTTTCCACATTAGCAGGAAGCGCTATAACGCTCTTCGCATTTACCAGTATTGAAAACACAACAACCCGAAAGGCTAAAGCCGAAATAACTTCGGATTCCGGCGACCGATCTTCAAATTCCAATTCCCATAGCTATAACTACATGGATATTAGTTTGTTTCAAAAAACATTTTCAGACCTGGGCATAAAAATGCCGGATGTTCACGATGTGAATTACCAAATGTCTGTGAAAGAATACTCTAAATTTCTAAGGGTATTATATGACGAGGGTTATCTTACAACCCCTGCTTCAGAGTATGCCATCTCTTTGCTTGCGGAATGTGATTTCAAATATGGTATTACAAGGGAGCTACCCTCTGCAATAAAAGTGGCGCATAAATTCGGAGAAGCAAAAGATGGTGAGTTACGTGAACTACATGAATCAGCTATCATTTACCTATATAAAAGGCCATACCTGCTGACCATAATGACCCGTGGCCAGGATGTGAAAAAGCTGGCGGAAACCATTAGCCATATCTCTAAAATGGTGTACAATAAAATGGCCGCCGATCCGATCTGATCTATACCAACAAAGAAGCAATAGTAAATACTGCGAATACTACACTTGCGAAACCATTAGTATTGGCGAACGCCATGTTGACTTTGCTCAGGTCAGAAGGCTTAACGAGCATGTGCTGGTATATGAGCATAGCCCCATAAAAGGCCGCACCTATCCAGTATATCCAGTTGAAATGACCAATAACGCCCGCCCCGATCACAAATGCAGCCGATAAAACATGAAGCAGTGATGACACAAGCAAAGCGTTTTTTACACCAATTGCCGCCGGGATGGAATGCAACCGGTGACTGCGATCGAAGGCTTCGTCCTGTAGCGCATAAATGATATCAAAGCCGGCAACCCATGTAAGTACAGAGAAAGAAAAGAACAACGGCAACAGAGAAAAGTGCCCCGTTACTGCAAGAAAGGCCCCTATAGGGGATAATGAAAGCCCTACACCTAAAACAATGTGGCAGAGCGCCGTGAAGCGCTTGGTATAACTATAGAACAGCACAACAAATAACGCAACAAAAGAAAGATAGAAACAAATGTGCGTATCGGGGTTGATGAACCATGTAGTGGCCACAAACAACACTGAATTAATAATAGTAAACAGTAAAGCCTGTTGCGGCTTTATGATACCTGCGGGTATCTCGCGTTGAGCGGTGCGGGGATTGAGGGCATCAAAACGGCGATCTAAATAACGGTTGAAAGACATGGCTGCGCTGCGTGCGAACACCATGCACAGCAATACCTCAACCAGTAACTGCCACCGGAAGGGGTTATGAAAATAAACTACAGCCAGCGTGAGCCCGATAAAGGCAAACGGCAAGGCAAAGACCGTATGGCTGAACTTAATAAGTGAGAGGTATTTCTTAAGCACGGAGTAAGTGGTTTCTCGCTAAGCGCAAGTGATGTTTTAAAGATCAATTATTCTGAGGTAAGGTCAATGTGAAGGTATGTTTCATTGCCTTATTTTACATCAGCTTCAATACCTATTGATATCGCTTCGGGTAATGCGTTAGAGTGTACAATAATGTTTTTCTGCTCAATACCCTGCTTACCGGCTGGGTTGAACTCAACGATTATTTCTCCTTCCGCATCAGGGGCAATGGGGTCCTGGGGGAAACTGGGTACTGTGCAACCGCAGGTAACATCTGTTTTGGCTATGAACAAGGGATTCATACCTGTGTTCTTAAAGCGGAACGCATGTTTCACAATACGATCCTCAGGGATACTGCCGAAATTATATTTTGTTTCGTAGAACTGAACTGTGGTCCTCGCCATCTGGGCAGCACGCTGGCTACGGGTAATTGTTTGCTCAGGGTATATCTCACCATGATAAACTTCTCCGTCCTTTGTATAAAAAACCCCCTCGCCGCCTCCACGAAATTTTCTGAAAAGGCCATTTGAACTTACCCCGGTCAACTCTATTATCGTGAGAATAAAAACCGACAGGGTGAGTATGGTAAGCATTATCGCTTTATAGTTCCTATCCATTATATAATATTCGTTTCACCAAAGATAATTGTAATTTGATATAAAAGCTAAAAATCAAGCACATTATCAATTACTTAGCTTTTTCTTCCCATATCTGTGCAAGGTGCACCAATGTTTCCACAGCCTTCTCCATGTCCTGCACACTCACATATTCCTGCTTGGAGTGGATACCCATCTCACCGGTAAACAGGTTAGGGCATGGAAGGCCCATAAATGACAGGCGAGAACCATCTGTGCCGCCACGAATGCTCATGCGCTGTGCGGTCATACCGGCACGCTTGTAGGCTTCCTGTGCATAGTCCATAACGTAAGGATGCTTATCCAGCACTTCTTTCATATTGCGGTACTGCTCTTTAACTACAAATTCGGTAGTAACACCGGGAAACTGTTTAGCCGCCTTTTCTACGAGGCCTTTAAGCCGCTCCTCATGCTGTGCAAGTTTGGCAGTCTCAAAGTCACGGATAATAAACTGCACCGTGGCTTTTTCAAGTCCGCCTTCTATAGAAGTAGGATGCACAAAGCCTTCCATCCCTTCAGTAGTTTCGGGGCACCACTCATTTTTTGGCAGCATATCAATAAATGCTGCTGCCGCTTTTATGGCGTGTACCATCTTGCCCTTTGCGTAGCCGGGATGTGCACTGATACCATTGAAGGTAACAATTACCGCATCTGCCGAGAAGGTCTCCCCTTCCAGGTGTCCGCGCTCACCGCCATCAAGCGTATAACCATAGTTTGCTCCGAGCTTTTTCATATCCACTGCTGCTACGCCGCGGCCAACTTCTTCATCAGGTGTGAAAAGGATGCGGATCTTGCCGTGCTTTATTTCAGGATGCTGCACCAGGTAATTTGCGAGGTCCATAATGATGGCCACACCCGCTTTATCATCTGCACCAAGCAGGGTTTTGCCGGATGCGGTAATAATATCGTCACCAATACGCTCTTTGAGATAAGGATGGTTGCGGGTGCTGATGACAACAGAAGAGTCATCAGGCAGGCTTATGTCACTTCCATCATATTGCATGTGTACTATGGGCTTTACATCGGTACCGCTGCAATCGGGTGCGGTATCTACGTGTGAGCAAAAGCACAATACAGGCACATCTTTGCTACTGGTGGCAGGGATGGTCGCATATACGTAACCGTACTCATCGAGTTCTACATTCCTGATACCTATTTCCTGCAGGTCTTTTACCAATACCTGGCTCAGATCTTTTTGTTTTTCAGTAGAGGGCTGCGACATAGATGTGGGATCGCTCTGTGTATCTACCTGCACATAACGCATAAAACGTTTTGCGGCCGTATGTTTATAATTAAGTAATGACATTTTTATAAATTGAAGCGCAAAAATAGGTATCTTGGCAGTAATTAGCTAATGTGTTGATTAGCTGATGTGATGATTAGCTGATTAGCTGATTTCCTGGAATTGATTAGATAGTGTTATGATTAGCTGATGTGATTATTAGCTGATTAGCTAATGTGCCATGTATTTACCAGATATTTAGCACTGATTAACTAATGTGGTGAACTACAGACCCACAAATTGTATTTAAATGAAAGGAATAGGGTTAAGCAAAACGGATATATCGGAAATAGTTACTGTCACATTTACGCTATTTGCGGTAATAGATGTGCTGGGATCGTTGCCTGTAATTAT
>CAIJNJ010000561.1 GCA_903821975.1 uncultured Bacteroidota bacterium | reverse complement strand
TGCCTGGTCGAAATAATATGTTTTAATTTTTCGTCCCTGCTACGATATTGCTTTGTAAATAAATACATAGCACAATCAAATTGCCCAAAACCAAGGCTCTTTAAAGTATCCTTGCTTTTAACGACTGTAATATCGGAAATATCACTTTGTAATATATCGTCCCCCTCTTCCGGATCATCAATAACAGGAATTGAATCTACTATATACACAACTTTACTATCAGATGCCTGTGCAAATGTTCTAGGCTGACGGAATAGACATAATATTATTAGCAAAGGAAAGAGTTTATACATAGAATATTTAATCAAATAATTTAAGCCTGATTACGAAACAAAGCTAAAACTTTGATATTAATGCTGGCAATATCACACCAAAAATAAAATCTATCACAACCAAGAGATCCAGCCCACGCCCCAGCACACAATTCCTAAGCTCAATCGCGCCGCACGTGCTGCGGGGCCAAATTGTAGCGCATTGTCATCCTGAGCGAAGTCGAAGGACAGCGTAGAGCTATCTTTTTTCCGGCGGAGCCTTTGGAAAAAAGTCGCCTTTTCTTTTGTTACTTTTCTTTTGGCGAAGCAAAAGAAAAGTAAAGAGCAGTAGGGATTGAAAACATACTCCCTTTTTGCAAATTTGCGGAGTCTGTCTGGCGCGAATCTGTAGTATAACCCAGTGCATAGCCGACTCGTGCCTAAATAATTCAATCAGTCTGCGACTGGAGTATACACCCAAAAAACTTCTCCACATATTAACACAACCTCATTTCATCAATACAAAATAATCTACCTACCTTTGCACGCATTTTCAGGTTGGCATAGTTATGCTCTGTTCTCAGCAGGACTTATGACTCACAACTCACGACTTACGACTACAAATGGCCAAATACAACGAATATAAAGGTTTGAATATGCCTTCCATAGAGCAGGATTACCTAGCTATATGGAAGCGGGACGGTACATTCCAGCAAAGCGTGAAGCTGCGCGACGGTGCCGAGCCTTTTGTGTTCTACGAAGGGCCGCCGAGCGCCAATGGCATGCCGGGTATCCACCATGTGATCTCCCGCACACTCAAGGACCTTGTATGCAGGTACAAAACCATGCAGGGCTACCAGGTAAACCGTAAGGCCGGCTGGGATACCCATGGCCTGCCCGTGGAGCTGGGGGTGGAGAAAGAACTGGGCATCACCAAGGAAGATATAGGTAAGAAGATAAGTGTAGAAGATTATAATAAGAAGTGCCGCGAGGTGGTGATGCGGTACAAGGACAAGTGGGAAGAGATCACCGAAAAGATGGGTTACTGGGTAGATATGACCGACCCATACATCACTTTCGACAATAAATATATAGAAACACTGTGGTGGGCGCTGAAGGAGCTGTATAATAAAGACCTCCTTTATAAGAGCGTGAGCATACAGCCCTATAGTCCCGCGGCAGGTACCGGCCTTAGCAGTCACGAGCTGAACCAGCCCGGCACCTATAAAGATGTAAAAGATACTACGGTCGTGGCTATGTTCCGGCTCACACCGGCACAATCTGAGCGGGAGAACGGGCTTGAGTATATGAACCCGTTACAGTTCGACCTGCAAAGGATGGCCCGCGATGCCTGGGCTCCGTATAATGGCTACTCCCCCTTGGGGGGAGGTTGGGAGGGGGCTTCCGTTTATTTCATGGCGTGGACCACTACCCCATGGACATTACCGAGCAACTGCGGGCTTACCGTTGGGCCGAATATTGACTATGTGCTGGTGCAGACTTTTAACCCCTACACCCACCAGCCCTGCAACGTAATATTGGCAAAACCACTCCTCAACAAATACTTCAAGCGGGAAACGCAAGAATTTGATCTTACGATATATACGAGTGAAAGCAAAGTGCTGCCGTGGAAGGTGATCGCCGAGTTCAAAGGGAGCAAATTAGAAGGCCTCAGGTACGACCAGTTGCTGCCTTTTGACGGTAATACCCGCGAGGTAACCGGCGGCGACCCGTGGCGTGTGATAACCGGCGACTTTGTGACCACCGAGGATGGCACAGGCATAGTACATACCGCCCCTGCCTTTGGTGCAGATGACTATCGCGTAGGTAAAAAGAACGATATCGGCATACTCGTAATGGTGGATAAGGAAGGTAAGTTCAACGACTATACCGGGGAGTTCAGCGGCAGGTATGTAAAAAATTATAAGAACGATCCCGACTATACGGACGTGGATGTGGATATAGCCGTGAAGCTGAAACTGGCCGGCCACGCATTCAAAGTAGAGAAATACGAACATACTTACCCACACTGCTGGCGTACGGATAAGCCTATAATATATTATCCGCTCGATGCCTGGTTCATCAGGACCACCGCTGTAAAGGACAGGATGATAGAGCTGAACAAGACGATAAACTGGAAGCCAAAAGCTACCGGCGAGGGCCGTTTTGGCAACTGGCTGGAGAATATGGTAGACTGGAACCTGAGCCGCAGCCGTTTCTGGGGCACACCACTTCCAGTATGGGTAAGTGACGATGGATCAATGAAATGCATAGGCAGTATTGAAGAATTAGTTCAGGAAGCGCAGAAGGCAAATAAGGCACTCGGGCTTAATCAGCTACTGGAAGAAGAGCGTGGCGAGAACCCCTATCATGATGTTACCGGCACCCTCACTTTTAAGCCTACCCGCAAAGAAGATCTCGACCTGCATAAACCATTCGTTGACCAGATCATACTCGTGTCAGACAGCGGCCAGCCCATGAGAAGGGAGCCCGATCTTATAGATGTATGGTTCGACAGCGGGGCAATGCCATATGCACAATTGCACTATCCATTCGAGAATAAAAATCTATTCCCGCACTTGCCGCGACACACCTCCTTCCCCTTGGGGGAAGGTCGGGATGGGGCTTTCCCTGCCAACTTTATAGCAGAGGGCGTTGACCAGACACGCGGATGGTTTTATACCCTCCATGCGCTCGGGGTAATGCTGTTTGATAGTGTGGCTTATAAGACCGTGGTGAGCAATGGCCTGGTGCTCGATAAGAACGGAAATAAGATGAGCAAACGGGTGGGAAATGTAATAGACCCGTTCGAGACCATAGAGAAATACAGTGCCGATGCCACCCGTTGGTACCTCATCACTAACGCTTCACCATGGGATAGCTTACGATTTGATATTGAAGGAATTAAGGAAGTTCAGCGGAAGTATTTTGGAACACTGTACAACACCTACCAGTTCTTCGCGCTCTATGCAAATGTGGATAATTTCACATTCAAAGAAAAGTACATTCCTGTACACGAGCGCCCCGAGATCGACCGTTGGATATTGTCATCTTTACAGACACTTATAAAGGATGTAACCGCCGCCCTCGAAGATTACGAACCTACCCAGGCAGGCAGGGCTATGGAGTATTTCCTGGATGAGCAGTTGAGTAACTGGTACGTTCGCCTGTGCCGCCGCCGGTTCTGGAAAGGGGAATATGAACATGATAAAGTTTGTGCATACCAGACATTATATGAGTGCCTCGAGACATTGTCTTTATTAATGGCCCCCATAGCACCCTTCTTTTCCGACTGGCTGTTTACCAACCTGAACTGTGTTGCCAACCGCAATGAATGCAAATCAGTGCACCATGCCGACTACCCCGTTGCCCAGGAAGATTGTATAGACCTGGAACTGGAAGAACGCATGAGGCTGGCGCAGGATATATCCTCGCTCGTACTCTCCATAAGAAAGAAGGTCAACATCAAAGTACGCCAGCCATTGCAGCGCATTTTGATACCCGTTATGGATGCGCATACCAAAGAACAGATAGGCAGGATCGAAGAACTGATAAAGAGCGAAGTAAACATAAAATCAATAGAATATCTTACTGATACAGAAGGATTTATAAAGAAAAAGATAAAGCCTAACTTTAAGACACTTGGCGCCCGTATGGGCACTAAAATGAAGAGCGTTGCCGCTGCTATAGCCCAGATGGGACAGCACGATATCGCCACCCTGGAAAAGCAAAAGACCTTTGCCCTGCAGGTGGTAATCGAAAACAATAGTGAGCTTGTCGAACTAAGAATCGAAGATGTGGATATCATAGCCGAAGACATCCCGGGATGGTCGGTTGCCAATAAAGATAATTTAACGGTAGCCCTCGATATTACCCTCACCCCTGAGTTGCAGGAGGAAGGTAACGCCCGCGAGTTGGTGAACAGGATACAGCGCCTGAGGAAAGATAATGGTTATGAGGTCACTGATCGCATTACAGTTTATATTCAAGAATACGAACCTTTTAAAAGTGCAATAATTAATTATTGTGACTATATTTGCGCGGAAATTTTAGCAGACGAACTTAAGATAGTAGCTCAAATAGATAATGGAACGGTAGTAGAAATAAATGATGTAAACCTCAATATTCTCATTTCTAAAACATCTTAAAGGTCATGGCTACAAACAATAAAAAGGCAGCTAAGCCGTCTAAAAACGCAAAATCCGCCAGCGGAGCAAAAAAAGCTGCGCCTGCCCAGAAAGCGACAAAGCCTGCAGCTAAAAAGCCTGCTCCGGCTAAAAAAGCGACGAAGCCAGCACCAAAAAAGGCCGCCCCTGCTAAAAAAGCAGCTAAGCCTGTAGCCAAAAAAGTAACAAAACCTGCTGCTAAAAAAGCAGCACCGGCAAAGAAAGCGGCTAAACCCGCACCCAAAAAAGCGAAACCGATTGTTAAATCAGCAAAAAACAATAACCAAAAGACTGTGAATAAGAAAAAACCTGCACCAATAGCAAAGAAAGCGACTCCTGCGAAGAAAAAGGAAGCACCTAAAAAAGCAGCACCAGCAAAGAAAGCAGCACCGGTAGCAAAGGGAAAAGTAACTAAGGCAGCAGTAAAACCTGCACCTAAAGCACCTGCAAAACCTGTAGCCAAAGTTCCTGCGAAACCTGTAGCTAAAGCAGCACCCGCAAAGCCTGCAGCTAAGGTACCTGCAAAACCAGCACCGGCAGCTAAAAAAGCAGAGCCTGCAAAGCCGGCTCCTGCGCCTGTTAAAAAGTCAACCGGCAAGAAGAAGACATTGACACTGAGCCAGATACCTGTGAAAGTAGTACCCGGGGCACCACGTCCTATGGCTACACCGGCAGCACGCCCCACAGAGAAAAAGCCAACTGTGATCATTGCACACCGCCGCATGGAAAACAAGGCAAAGACAGCTAAGAACGAAGGCAATACAATGATCCAGTACCAGCCTGAAACATACCGCTCTATCCTTGATGAACCACAGGAACAGCAAGGACCTGCTTACCGTTACAGCGATGAAGACCTGAATGAATTCAGGGACATCATTACCAGCCGCCTCGATGCTGCGCGTAAAGAACTTAACTACTTACAGGGCCTTATCACCCGCAAGGACGAAGCAGGCACTGAAGATACCGAGAACCGCTACATGAATATGGAAGACGGCAGCGGCGCTATGGAGCGCGAGCAACTGGCACAGCTTGCCAGCCGCCAGATCCAGTTCATGGGCCACCTCGAAAAAGCACTCGTGCGCATAGAAAACAAAACATACGGTATATGCCGTGTTACAGGCAAGCTTATTGATAAAGCCCGCCTGCGCGCTGTGCCACATGCCACCCTCAGCATTGAAGCTAAAAAGATGCTGGCGTCTAAACAGAATTAATTTGAAAATTAGCGAATTTGATCCCGATAGTTATCGGGATGAAAATGCCCTGCTTTTGCGGGGCATTTTTTATGTATCCAAATTGAATTAGATTTACATCATGAAAATACATGAGCTTAAAATAGAAGGTTTTAAGTCTATAGGCAGTATCACGCTTACAGAACCTAACCCTTTTAGTGTTTTCGTAGGACCGAATGCATCAGGGAAGTCGAATATTTTTGAGGCGTTGGAGTTTATGCAGCTGTGTAATATTATGTCTCCATTTGAAGTCCCCAAATTGTTTGGCAATGTAAGTGATATTCTAAATCAAAAAAACATAAATAATAACCCAAAAATATCATTCAATGCAGATTTAGGTGTAGTTAAACCTTCATTAACTTTAAATACAAGATTAATAGATGATACTTATTCAATCGGAGGTATATCATTTGGTAATTGGAGAGAAGGCTTTTATAAAAATGGAGATTTTGGACCAGACATGTCTGACATTGCTGAATTTGCTAACGATAAAAACTATATTGCTTTTATTAATTTTTCAAGATTGTTTGTAAGAGAACCTGAGTCAAAAGTCAAAAGAAGGCTACAAGATGATTCTAGATTAGCTTCAGATGCTTCAAATCTTGAAAAAGTATTAAAGAGAATTTTTAAGAATCAACAAGCTAAGGAAGAAATTGTCGAAATTCTGCAACTTTTAGTACCTGGCTTTTCTAATGTTGAAATTGTTACAGAAGAATTAAGTGGTTCTGATAATTTAGTTATATATGAAGATGCTTTGGAGAAGCCTTTAACCAAGCGATTCATTTCTGACGGCACTTTCAACATCATAGCAATTATCGCAGCTATTTATCAAAGTGAAGAGCCCCAATTTCTCTGTATAGAAGAGCCGGAAAATGGGCTGAATCCAAAAGTTGTAAGAGAGTTGGTTAACTTATTCCGTAATAAGTGTCAGGAAAAAGGTCACTATATTTGGCTGAATACACACTCCCAGACACTCGTTTCTGAACTCACTTCAGATGAGATCATTTTAGTAGATAAAGTAAACGGTAATACACAGGTAAAGCAGGTAAAAGGATTTGACTTACATGGTATGAAAATGGATGAAGCATTACTGACCAATGCCCTCGGAGGAGGTATCCCATGGTAAGGTTAGGATTTATAGTAGAGGGTGCAACAGAAAAAATAATTCTCGAACAATCTGATTTCTTTGACTATTTACAAACCTCGGGGATCGATTATGTGCCAGAGGTCATTGACGCACATGGGAATGGTAATCTCTTACCGCATAATATTCAACCTTTAAGCGACGTATTGACAAATAAAGGAGCTACACATGTTGTAATATTAACCGATCTCGACAAAGATCAATGCATCACTAAAACAAAAACAAGAATTGCAGCGCTACCAAATCACAGCGTTGTTGTTAGCGAGAAAGTAATTGAATCATGGTTTTTGTCCGATACTGATGCAATGCGTGCTTTTTTGAAGGACCCGGCCTATAATCACAATACCCCAGAAACACTAGCAGACCCGTTTGGAGAAATAAAAGCTATACGAATGGCAAAAAATGGTTTAGGGGTCTCGGGTAAAGTTATTCTTGCAAATACGATGGTGAAAAGTTGTGGTTTCTCTATCCAAAAAGCCGCTCAACACCCCAAATGCAATAGCGCTAAGTATTTTCTTAAGAAGATTGAAGAAATATCAAAAAATCCATAAAAACAAAACAAACGAAAC
>CAIJNJ010000560.1 GCA_903821975.1 uncultured Bacteroidota bacterium | reverse complement strand
GTCACTATGAAAACTTTTTTTTAAGGTCGCTGCGACCAGGTAATAAACATTGTATCCCACACACCAGTGTGGGATTTTTTTATGGAATTCCTTTCTTTTCCCATCTTTATATACAGAAACGTAAATTGCACACGGATACCGTCACGGATACCCTTATGAATACCAACCTTTCCGATGAAGAGCTGCTCCGCAATTACAGGGCCGATGGCGATAACCAATGGCTGGGCTACCTGCTGCTGCGCTACACGGCACTGCTTTTCGGCGTAGCGCTCAAATACCTGAAAGACAAGAACATGGCCGAAGATGCTGTGCAGCAGGTGTTTATGAAAGTGCTCACACATATGCCGCAGGAAGATATCCATAACTTCAAAGGCTGGTTATACATATTGATGCGCAACCATTGCCTGCAGCAGCTACGAGATAAATCGCATAACGCTGACCAGGAAACACTTATACAAACACCCGCTACTGAAACCGACCGTGAAGAACTGCTTTGGCACGACCATACCCTGCAACAAATGGAAGAGGCCATTGCCTTGCTCAATGAGGAACAAAGAAAGACTATTGTGCTCTTTTACTTAAAGAAATACAGCTACGAGCAAATTATAGCGCAGACAGGATATACCTTTATGCAGGTAAAGAGCTTTATCCAGAATGGCAAACGAAATCTGAAAACTATTTTATTAAAGAAACTTGGCGATCGCCCGTTATGAACGATCAGGATAACATATCACCACTTGGTGCCGGCAACGGTGGAAGGGAAAAACTCTCTGAGGAAAAGCTCATGGCTTACCTAGACGGGAAATTATCCCCTGCTGAGCAACACGAAGTAGAGCAATGGCTCTCTGAAGAAGGGATGGAAAGTGATGCACTGGAGGGGCTTCGTACACTTAGACCAGAAGAAACACACCATACAGTAAACAAACTAAAACATGAGCTTCGCAAAACCATGGTCGGCAAAAAACGCCGACGCAAACCATTGCGTACCGGCCTCATCAGCTGGGTAGCCGTTGCTATAATTTTATTGCTTGCCGTTGTTGCCTATATTGTCATCCGGTTAGTAAAATAGATCTGCTTACTTTTGGGTTCTAACTTTTAATTTTTGACCTTGAAATATATCCCCCAACGCCCGCCATTTGTGATGATCGGTGAAGTAGTAGCCGCCGATGAACGCCATACGCAAACTACCTTCACCATCGCCGCCGATAATGTACTCACCAACAACGGTTATTTCACAGAAGGCGGCCTGATAGAAAATATGGCGCAGACGGCAGGTGCCGGTACCGGGTATATGGCGATACACAACAACAAGCCAATGCCCATGGGCTACATTGCCATGCTCAAAAATGTAATTATCACCGCCTTACCAAGAGTAAATGACACTATAAAAACAGAAGTTACTTTCGAACAGGTGCTCCTGAATTTTCACCTTGTAAAAGGAAAGGTGATGAATGGCGATAAGGAGATAGCCAGCTGCGAGTTTAAGATATTCGTTAACCCGGAAAAACCCGCTGATAAATAGTGCCGCCTGTATACGCGATAGCTTCCAATATCATTTCCTCACTCGGTATGGATACTGCTGCCCACTGGCAGGCGGTAACCGCTGGCCGCACGGGCATTAAACGCTACGACGATAAAGGATTGAGCAAAGTACCATTCATGGCATCGAAGCTCGATCCTGCGCAGTGGCAGGCCATTCAGGCACAAACAAAAACCGACCAGTCTTTGTCACCCTTTGAACAGCTTGCATACTGCTCTATACAAAAAGCGCTTGATGCACTTGAAGATGGTATCGACTTAAAACACACCGTATTCATACTTGCTTCTACAAAAGGAAATATAGAGTTGTTGGAGCAGGTGCCTGATGAACGTACCTTACTGTCTCATTCCGCACGGGTTATCGCTGAGCAAGTTGGCATCGCAAATAAACCGGTCATTGTCTCCCATGCATGCGTCTCCGGTGTTGTTGCCTTGCAGCATGGTTTGCGCCTTCTGCAGGCAGGCCGTTACCGCCACGCCATTGTTACCGGTTGCGACAGGTTCTCCCGGTTTGTGCTCAATGGATTTCAGTCACTGCTCGCCGTATCTGACGAGGCATGCCGCCCATTCGATGCAGCAAGAAAAGGGATCACACCCGGCGAGGCCGCGGCAACGATCATTCTCTCTGTAGATAAAGGAGAACACCCTATAGGACAATTAATGAGCGGCGCCACCTCAAATGACGCCAACCATATCTCCGGCCCTTCTCGTACCGGCGAAGAACTTGCTGCAGCCATTGGGCGTGCATTCACAGAAGCCTGTATTTCCCCGTCACAGGTGGGTATGGTTTCAGCACATGGCACAGGCACCTCATTTAATGATGAAATGGAAGCCAAAGCATTCGACCTTGCCGGTCTGTTGCAGTGCCCGGTGCATAGTTTTAAAGGCTATACAGGACATACCCTGGGCACAGCAGGCGTATTAGAGAGTGCTATGGTACTGGAAAGTCTCCGCCACCAGGCACTGATCCCATCAGCAGGCTTTGAAAACCTCGGCGTACCCAAAGCACTGAACGTTACCCGCAAAATGCAATCTGCAGATATTAAGTATGCCTTAAAAACGGCATCAGGGTTTGGTGGCTGTAATGCAGTTGTCGTTTGGGGTAAAACAAGTTAATAGAATGGTACACATGCACCATTCTATTAATTAAAACAACACATTATAAAATTGATAGCGTTTGCAAGCAGCTTAAGAGGGTATTACAGGGGCTGTGCATAAACGAAAGGAGTAAAAAATACCCCTTATACTATAAAGACGTGTTTACAGCTAAAAATGTTAGGAAACGTCTGAAATATTTTTTTTGATAACTTATTGATCTCCAGCACATTTACATTTAATGAATGCTTTCCAATTCACTTAAAGACCCTTGGTCGCGTTACAAATGGCTGTTTACCAGTTGCTTTCTGTACAGTTTGTATAGAAAATCAGGCATGATATCCTTCACTTCTTTCACTTGCTCCTCATCATGAAAAAAGGCATGGGAGAAAGAATATACATACACATTCTCAATGGCATTCCTGATCGCGTGGTTGCCCTTATGGTATAGCTGCTCGGCAAGGTCCATACATTTTCTCGCAGCATTCAGGTTATGCTTTATCACCTGCGATTTGGTATACTTCAGCATATGGCGCACTGTCTGATATGCGTTTTGCTGTTTGTTGTCCTTTCTACCCAATAATTCAGGCATCTCTTTTTCTATATATTCAGACAGATCTTCCTGGGAAAGCATGGCAGTATGTTTTATGTACCTTATTAGAGTAAAAACAGTGCCAAAAGATTAATGATCCAGCAGATTTAACAAACTTACAATTCAATGAGTATACAGCCAGGCCCACCAAACAAGCACCGCCTGCAATGGCAACCTCAGTATTGCTATCCATAAGTAAGGGTTATGCTTTTGCGAAAAATTAATTGCCATCTGCACGTTGGCAGGGAATACTGCTACCAGCAACACAATAAGGCACCATGCACCGATACTTCGTGTGGTGGTGTTGAGCAACATTAGCGCAAACACTATTTCACAAATACCACTTATATATACCATCTGCATAGGGTATGGCACCCAGGTCGGCATTATTTTCCTGTACATATACGGGCGCAAGAAGTGGGTCACTCCCGTTACCAGGTACAGCCCCACCATTATGTACCTGAATGTATCCTTCATAGTTTGGAAGCAAAATTGTTGACACAATTAAAAGTATAAAACATCGGGCATAAAAAAGGCTGCTCATTGCAGCCTTTTCTAAAAATCAATCCTAATTACAAATTCCAAATCCCCAATTCCTATAAATGTATCGCTTCTCCCAGTGCCGCTTCCACAGCGTCCTTAATACCTTCACTCATAGTTGGGTGCGGGTGTATGCTGTCCAGCACTTCCTGCCATGTTGTTTCCAGCTTACGAGCAACCACGGTTTCTGCAATGGTCTCGGTCACATTATAGCCTATAGAGTGCGTACCCAGCCATTCGCCATACTTAGCATCAAAGATCACCTTGGTGAAACCTTCTGTTTGCCCCGCGCCTACTGCCTTACCTGATGCAGTGAACGGGAACTTGCCCACCTTTATTTCATAACCGGCGTCTTTCGCTTGTTTCTCTGTCATACCAACGCTCGCTATTTCCGGTGAGCAATAAGTGCAACCCGGCACATTGCCGTAATCCAGTGGTTCAGGCATATGCTTATACTTACCTTCTTTATTAGCTATCGCTTCTACACATATGATAGCACCCTTAGATGCCACATGCGCCAGTGCCTGCCCCGGTGTTATATCACCGATGGCATAGATACCGTCTACATTGGTCTTGAAGTATTTGTCTACAAGCACCTTTCCTTTATCTGTCTTTATATTAAGCGTCTCAAGGCCTATGTTTTCAATGTTTGCAGCTATACCTACTGCGCTCAGTACTACCTCTGCCTCCAGCACCACATCGCCTGTTGCTGTTTTCACGGTAGCTTTTACACTATCACCCTTGGTATCCAGTTTTTCTACAGAGGCATTGGTCATTACCGTAATACCCTTTTTCTTAAAGCTCTTCTCCAGTTCCTTCGATATATCCTCATCTTCCACAGGCACTATACGCGGCATGAATTCTACAACGGTAACCTTAGTACCTATACTGTTATAGAAATAAGCGAACTCCACGCCTATTGCACCGGAGCCTACTACGATCATACTCTTAGGCTGCTGCGGCAGGTACATCGCTTCGCGGTAACCAATTACCTTTTTACCATCCTGTGGCAGGTTAGGCAGTTGGCGGCTGCGTGCGCCTGTTGCCAGTATCACGTGGCGGGCCTGGTGCACGGCTACCTTACCGTCGGTGCCGGTTACTTCCACTTCCTTCTTTGCGTTCAGCTTGCCCATTCCCATTATCACGTCTATCTTATTCTTCTTCATAAGGAACTGTACGCCCTTGCTCATTTTATCCGCTGCCCCGCGGCTACGCTTGATGATAGCGCCAAAATCGGCTTTAAAATCAGTGGCTGTGATGCCGTAATCTGCCGCATGGGTAAAGTTCTCAAATACGCTGGCTGTTTTCAGTAACGCCTTGGTAGGGATACATCCCCAGTTCAGGCATATGCCACCCAGGTTTTCCTTCTCTACAACTGCAGTCTTATATCCCAGTTGTGCTGCGCGGATAGCAGCTACATAACCACCGGGGCCGCTTCCTATTACGATTATATCGTATGCCATAAAGCAAATTTTTAGTAAAAATTATTAATGAGGGGACAAATGTAATAAAAAACTGAAAGCCTGAGCTATTGCTTTTCACCGTTACTACATTTTAAAAACAACGGCCATCGTTGATAACGTCTCACATATTAGATAGGTTCCTTTAAATACCCATTATTACCGGCTTCAATGATTTATGAAATAGACCAAAAACTAACCGAAATCAATTAAATATCTTCAATTTTTCATCGTTTTTCTAATTTTTCACCCGTTTTTACCCCATTTTCTCTAAAAAATTGAATTTCGCTTTTTGGCTTTAATGATTACTTTTGCAGTCCATACAAAAATTTAAAACTTCATGGCAACAACAGCAGATATGCGTAATGGTTTGATCATTAAACTTGATGGCAGCCTTTACTCAGTAGTGGAATTCGGACAAAATAAAACCGCCCGTGCAGCCGCTAAGGTTTGGGCTAAACTGAAAGGTGTTGATAACAACCGCTCTATCGAACATACCTGGAACTCCGGCGACAATATATTTCCCGTTCGTGTAGAAAAACGCAATTACCAGTTCCTGTATAAGGACGACAGCGGCTTCAACCTGATGGACAACAATAGTTTT
>CAIJNJ010000559.1 GCA_903821975.1 uncultured Bacteroidota bacterium | reverse complement strand
GTATATGATGCATTTAAAAAGAAACTCGCGCATGCATACAAGCAACTCGTTATTGGCGACCCGCTCGATGAGAAGAGCCATGTAGGCCCATTGATAGACCGTGACGCAGTTACCACCTATGCCAATGCTATTAAAGAAATAAAGAAAGCTGGCGGCAAAGAAGTTGTTGCTGGCGGCGTACTCACAGGCAAGGGCTATGAAAGCGGCTGCTACGTGAAGCCCTGCATTTTCGAAGTACAGAACGAATGGCCTATTGTACAGCACGAAACATTCGCGCCCATACTGTACCTCATGAAGTACAGCAAACTGGAAGACGCCATAGCCATGCAGAACGGCGTGCCACAGGGCCTTTCCTCATCTATCATGACGCTGAACATGCGCGAGGCCGAAACATTCCTTGCCCACCTGGGCAGCGACTGCGGCATAGCCAATGTGAACATCGGCACCCGCGGTGCAGAGATAGGTGGCGCCTTCGGTGGTGAGAAAGAAACCGGCGGTGGCCGTGAAAGCGGCTCTGATAGCTGGAAAGCATATATGCGTCGCCAGACCAACACCATCAACTGGAGCGACAAGCTACCCCTCGCGCAGGGCATTAAGTTTACTGTATAAATAACATACTTATCCATTTCAATAAAATGAATTAAATTTGTAATAAAGAAGCTATATGTTCACGGAATCCCGAATGATACACTTAATTGAGGATGTCCTTAAGGTAAAAAGTGAATCTACTTTACATGAATTGGAATCAGTATTAAAAAAATCAAAAAAAGACAAAAAAGCAAAACCTTCTACACATGACCTTGTAGGATTATGGAGCAAAAAGGATGCTGCTGTTATTGAAAAGGCCATTAAAGATGGTTGCGAACAAATTGATTTAAATGGCTGGAAATAAGTTTGCATTAGATACAAACGTTGTTTCTGCGTTTTAAAGGGTGAAGCAACGATTGCTGATAACATAGATAAAGCCTCTGCCGTTTATATACCGGTTATTGTATTAGGCGAATTATATTATGGCGCCGCTTTTTCTTCACAAGTCGAAAAAAACATTCTCGCTATTCAACGCCTTATAACAAGATATGAACTGCTTTTGATTGATGAAGAGACTACCATAGTATATGGCAATATAAAAACAGCATTAAGAAAGAAGGGCAACCCAATTCCTGAAAATGACATCTGGATCGCTGCAATAGCCCTTCGTAATAATATAGCTGTTGCCACCCGCGACAAACATTTTAAGGAAATCAGCAAACTTTCTATCAAACACTGGTAATTCCACCAAAATAATACACCCACAAAAACCGGCCCCGAGCCGGTTTTTTTTATTTCAGCCCACACTCCCCTCATCTGTCATCCTGAGCGAAGTCGAAGGATCAAGGAGGGGATACTATATGAGGCGAATGCCGAATACAGTTGGGGTGGTTAATAATCTCATTTAAATCCAACCCTAAACACAATCTCCGCGACCTTAAACACACCATCCGGACTTACGACTCCCGACTAATCATTTACAACCTAATCTCCGCGTACTTTGCGTTTTCTCACAGCACCCAAACCTCCGCGTACTTTGCGAGAAACCCAACCCGGTCTTACGACTTATTTACCTGCCGTAGCTTCAGCGAAGGCAGGCGACTTACGACTATTTCGTATTTTTACGAAATAATGACCAAAGAGGATTTCTCCAAAATAGCGCAATCCATACCTCACCAGCCCGGCTGTTATAAATACTACAGTAAGGAACAGGAACTGCTTTACGTGGGCAAGGCCAAAGACCTGCGTAAGCGCGTAAGCTCCTATTTCAATAAGAACCTCGACAACTTCAAGACACGCAAGCTCGTATCACTCATACACGCCCTCGATTTCACCGTCACCGATTCCGAGCATGATGCCTTCCTGCTGGAGAACTCGCTGATAAAGCACTACCAGCCCCGTTTCAATATCTCGCTCAAGGACGATAAGTCTTACCCCTTCATAGTTATAAAGAAAGAGCCCTTTCCCCGTGTGTTCTTCACCCGCAGGGTTATAAGGGATGGCTCCGAATACCTCGGCCCGTTTACCGGGCTTATGCGCGTAAAGGAACTGCTGGAGCTCGTAAAACAAAACATACCCCTGCGCACCTGCAACCTCAACCTCACACCTGCCAACATTAAGAAGGGCAAGTTCAAAGTGTGCCTCGAGTACCACCTGGGCAACTGTAAGGGCCCCTGCGAGGGCTTTCAGACCGAGGAAGACTACAAGGAAAGCCTGCAGCAGGTGCGCCATGTGCTTAAGGGCAATATCAATGATGTGATAAAGCACCTCAAAACCGAGATGAACGCCTATGCTACCGACCTGCAGTTCGAAAAAGCGCAGATCGTAAAGAAGAAGATTGAATCACTGCACAGCTACCAGAGCCGCAGCGCCGTGGTCAATCCCCGCCTCGATAATGTAGACGTGGCCTCCATCCTTGCCGATGAGCACTGCTACTATGTGAACTATATGATGGTGAGCGGCGGCAGCGTGGTGCATTCCAATACCATACAGATAGAAAAGCAGTTAGACGAGGAAGAAGAAAGCGATGTGCTGTCCCTGGCGCTCGATAACCTCATGGACAAGTACCAGAGCCAGGCCCTGGAGGTGGTGGTGCCCATGCCCGTAGATGTTACCGATACCGGTATTAAAGTAACCATACCCAAGGCCGGCGATAAAAAACAGCTCCTCGATCTCAGCATCAAGAACGCGCAGATCTTTATGCAGGAGATGCGCCGCAAGAGCACCCTGCTGCTCACGCAGCAAACCAAAGACAGCACCTTCCAGGTGCTGGAAGAGCTGCAGGAAGCCCTGTACCTGCAGGAGATACCCACCCATATCGAGTGTTTCGATAACTCTAACTTCCAGGGTGCATACCCCGTGGCCGCCATGGTGCTGTTTCGCAATGGTATGCCCGCTAATAAAGAATACCGCCACTACCATATAAAGACCGTAGAGGGCATCAACGACTTTGCATCTATGGGCGAGGTGGTCTACCGCCGCTACAAGCGCCTTATGGACGAGGCCCAGCCGCTCCCCCAGCTTGTTATCATTGATGGCGGCAAGGGCCAGCTCAGCAGCGCTATGGAAAGCATAGAGCGCCTCGGCCTCACCGGCCGCATGACCCTCGTGGGCCTCGCCAAGCGCGAGGAGTCCCTCTTCTTCTCCGGCGACAGCGAGCCCATACAGCTCTCCTTCTCCGCGCCCGCGCACCTGCTCATACGCCGCATACGCGATGAGGTGCACCGCTTCGGCATTACCTTTCACCGCCAGGTGCGCAGCAAGGGCACTTTTAAAAACGAGCTCGAAGGCATCCCCGGCATAGGCGAAAGCACCGCCACCCAGCTACTCAAAGAATTCCGCTCCGTAAAAAACATCAAAACCCTCACCGAGCGCGAGCTCACCAAGGTCATCGGCGCATCAAAGGCAAGAGTGGTATGGAATTATTTTAACAGCCCCACCCCGCCTCCCCAAGGGGAGGGAGATGTTATCTGACGCTGATCCTATCATGTCATGCTGAGGTACGAAGCATCTCGACTCGTTACGGAAATGATGAGCTGTGTTCTTGGTGAGACCTATTCTGTCATCCTGAGCCTCGCCGAAGGATGACATGCTGAGGATTTAACACATAGTTGATTTTGATTTAGCTATAAATTTCTATACAGATTTATTGCTTATAGATATTGTTGTTGTGCCATTCTATGTACTTGGAAGCAGGTCTATCTATTTCACGTACAGGAATATTTAAAAGAGATTTGCCATGATACTGATAATACTCCTTTCCATTCTGAAACTCTTCTTTAATGCGATTACTCACCTCAACCACTAAATCACTCGTAACAGTTAAGTAGCCCGTGTCAAATAACTTATGCATATCCGACCTTAGTAAAAGGCCATTTGATATAAAATGCGGACCTGATTCTGCATATGGCTTTATATGCGCTGCTTCCAATACGGGCAAGGTCTTTTCTCCTGTAATTGAACATCTTCTATTATAAGAATCGGTAACTAATACTCTAAAAGCACCTTGACCTAGTCTCACCTTTTGCAAAATAGAATTACCATAAACAGGTGATTCGGTCTCTTCTAGAATTAATTGACTTTTCTTTCCATCAAATTCACTTAATGCAAAATACTTTTGAAGCAGGATATTTACCCGCTCCCATAATCCTGCACCAATTTCAGTCTCAGTTGAATATGATTTACCCTTAACTATGCTTTTACTCCAATCTTCAGGCGTCTCTACCCAATCTTCTCGTTTGAAAAAAATAGGATTAGTCAGTACAACACAACCAATTGTTGGGTTTGCGTTCTCCCTATCATTTCTATAAGTGAGAATCATCTTTTTGAATTC
>CAIJNJ010000558.1 GCA_903821975.1 uncultured Bacteroidota bacterium | reverse complement strand
TCATCGCTGCCGGTACAACCGTTTTAACAAACATCCCTCCTAATTCACTTGTGTCCGGCAACCCGAATAAGATCGTAACTGAAAACAAACATTTTAACCGATTTTTCTTTCAAACAACACCTGAATGGCTTCAAAAGTAATGAGGGTTTTAGCAGTTACGCACGCACACTTAACTGCTGAAGGGTTATCCCCCGTTTCGTGTGAAAGGGCCGATTCCTTTGTTGGAGTTTGGGGTGAGTTGCTGCATTGGGATATTGACGTCATTCACACGAAAAACACCAGGTGGGCGGGAATATGGCCCGGAGGCAAAGGGTTGAAAATAAATATCATAGAAGCTACCCCTCCCCCGAAATTGATGATGGGCCCCGAAGAATTATTTTCGGAAACATTCAAGACCCTTTTACGCAAAAAAAAATTTGCAGGTGTAGCTACTCTCCTTACAAAACGCGTATCAAAACGCATCCGTGCTTTACTTGCAGGTAAGGGGCTGGCTTTCCCGGCCGAAATATCCCGCGCCCAAAAATGGGGCCGATACCTGCTTCATCAAAAAAATATTCGTGACAAACAATACGATTTCATCTTTGCATGCGTTGGCCACGGTGATGAGTATTTGCTGCAAACTGCGCTCACATTGTCCCGTGACCTGCACGTACCCATGGTCGTCGATTTTCGCGATCTGTGGAGTGACCATCATGAAATAGAGCGCTTTACGGAAAAACAAAGAGCCCTGATCCGAAAATATGAAATGCGCCTGCTACGCAATACCAAGCTCCTGAGCGTACCTCAAAAACCTCTTGCCGAAAAATTCAGAGAGTACCTAAGTATCCCGGTGCATGTGGCCCCCCATAGTGCCCATATCGATAAAAATTGGCCGGATGGGCATGTGGTATCAGATGAATTCAGGATGCTGTATGCCGGCAAAATATATGCGCACAGCCCTGCCCTGATGTTGTTATTGCAGATGATCCAAAAATTATCTCAAGAGGATTTTGGAAGGCCTATAAAATGTCACTTTTATATTGATGACGCCGATGCGCTCAAAAAACTAATGGCCGGCATGGATATAGAAAATAACGTAGTCATTCATGGCTGGGTTTCCCCGGCTGATATTTGGAAAGAAATGAGAAGCGCGCACTTGCTCCTGCTTTTTGGCAGCAAATTGTATAAAAACATGCCGCTCATCATGACAAAAGCATACCAATATGCACATACAGGACGACCGATACTCGCCATTTCCAATTACGATAACGCCACTTATCGCGATTTTTTTGACACTTATAAGGCCGGCGCCCTATGCCAGACGGTAGATGAGGCCGTGCAATGGGTGAAAAACTTGATACCGGAAGAACAGCAGTATCAAATTATGCCTAATTTTAGAACCGTTCCTACGAGAACTGAAATAGCTTTGGAATATGGCCGGTTCATAGAAGACCTTTTCAAGGCGGAGTAACTTTATTAATATTGAGCGTACAATGAAAAAATTTGCACTTATAGGAGTAGGCGGGTATATCGCACCGAGGCATCTGAATGCGATAAAGGACACTAAAAATGAGCTCCTTGCAGCATTAGACCGGCACGATAGTGTTGGGGTGCTGGATAGTTATTTTGCCAACGCCCATTTCTTTACCGAGTTCGAGCGTTTCGACAGGCATTTGGATAAGCTGAAAAGAAAGGGTACGAGTATAGACTATGTAAGCATCTGTACACCAAATTACCTCCATGATTCCCATATCCGTTTCGCACTCCGCAACCATGCCGATGCCATCTGCGAAAAACCGCTGGTGCTCAACCCCTGGAATGTAGATGCCCTGCGCGAAATAGAAAATGAGACCGGCAATAAGGTGCATAATATTTTGCAACTAAGGCTGCACCCCAGCATCATAACACTTAAAGAAAAGATAGCTTCCGGCGATAAAAATAAGATCTACGATATAGACCTCACCTACCTCACATCCCGTGGTAACTGGTATTTCAACAGCTGGAAAGGTGATCTTCATAAAGCCGGTGGTATTGCTACGAATATCGGCATCCACTTTTTCGACATGCTTACCTGGATATTCGGAGCGGTAAAAGAAAATATTGTACACATCTCTGAACCCGACAGGGCCGCGGGTTTCCTGATGCTTGAAAAAGCAAGGGTGCGCTGGTTTCTCAGCGTCAATTATGACTATCTCCCCGATGACATCAAAAAGCAAAACAAGCGTACTTTCAGAACCATAACAGTAGATGGCGCTGAAATAGAGTTTAGCGAAGGTTTTGGCGACCTGCATACCCGCAGTTACGAAGAGATACTGAAGGGCAATGGCTTTGGTCTTGATGAGGCTGCGCAATGTATACAGATCGTACATGACATCCGTGTGGCTACACCTGTAGGGGCCACAGGCGACTATCACCCGATGGCGAAAAAATAATTCCTATACCGCGAGCGGCGGCTGTTTTTTCTTTGTAAGCAACTGCGCCAGCCTGTGCGATGGATATTCTACCAGCAGGTACACAATGTAGGAGCCGGCAACGGTGATCAATATAAACACCGGGTAGGTATAGGCATTAAGGCTCATGGTCTTTACAATAAAAAAGACAAATATCTCGTGGCACAGATATAGCGAGTAAGAGAATTTCCC
>CAIJNJ010000557.1 GCA_903821975.1 uncultured Bacteroidota bacterium | reverse complement strand
TGAGAATGAAAAGTAGAGGTGTATCCTTGATCTGCCGTATCAAGTATTTACTTTTGTCATGCTGAGGAACGAAGCATCTCCACTCGACACAAGAGAACATTTCATGCTGAGGCACGAAAGATCTCCACACGACCCGTGTATTAGCTAACCCGCTTGTCATGCTGAGGTACGAAGCATCTCTATATAACTCGGAAATTGTTCTATTTTTATTCCAATTTCCAGAAAAGCCATGAAGCCATTAGGCACACACAATTATTACGTCTACATTCTCACTAACATCAATAGGACAGTGCTTTATATTGGTGTAACCAATTCACTTGAAAATAGGCTTGCACAACACAGAGCAGATGCTACTGGCGAGAAAAGAACCTTTGCCGGCAAGTATAATTGCATTAACGTTGTGTTCTATGAACGCTTCCAATATGTACTGCATGCTATAACGCGTGAAAAGGAATTGAAAGGATGGACGAGGGTAAGAAAAGAAGAACTCATCAATAGTTTTAACCCTCAATGGGAATTTTTGAATGAGAAATGGTTATAGCACCTGATTTCAAAGTTGAGTAGAGATGCTTCGTACCTCAGCATGACAAATGACCGACTCAGCATTAAAAAGAAAAGCCCCGCAACAGCGGGGCTTTCTATATCATCAGAATGATCAGTTATTATTTCCTGCGCTTAGCAGCTGCTTTCTTTGCAGGTGCGGCTTTCTTAGCTGGTGCAGCTTTTTCCACCATTTCTTCGCCGTCTATATCCAGCATTTTCTCCATCTGGCGAACTTTCTTTTTCAGGTCGTAGATCGTTTTATAAACCTCGTCCATTTCGCTGCGGGTAGCTACCGGTATATCCTTCATTAGCTTTTCCATCTGCAGTTCTATATCCTTGCGGAGCCTGTTCTGCATGCTGCCTACTTCGGCCATCAGCTTTGAGTATTCAGTGCTTTCAAATAAAGAAACATAAACCTTGTCGCTCAGGTTCAGCCACTCCTGGTAAAGGGCAAGCATGCTCTTCACTTCAGTACCGTCCTGCATTTTCTTAGCTATATTTTCTGCAAGCTTGTCCATAACCTTAGTGCCCTGGTTGTAGATCATGTATTGCAGTTCAGCATTCTTAATGTTGTATTCAGCTACACGCTTAGAGATATCGCTCCACTCCTGTATTGTCTTTGTCTGTGCTGTTGGCGTCATCAGCTTGGTAAATGGTGCAGCAGCTTCAGACATCATGTTGTTGAAGTTGTTGTAAGCGCCATATACATTACCGAACATTTCAGAACCATTGCCCATCATGCCGCGCATCTTGTTATATGCTTCCATACCTGAGTTGCCCATCTGGCTCATGTTGTTCTTCATCATGTCGGTCATCTTTGTGAGCTGCTCACGGCTGCCTTCAGGAAGGAAACCGAAGAACTTGTCCATGAACTCCTTATAAACCTCAGGGTTCATCCACTGCTTATAAGACTCCATGTTGAAAGTCTTGTCCTGCATAGATTTGAACATTGGCGCCCACATTTCAGCGAATTTAGCAAAGCCTTCGCCGCTTGCTACCATATTCTTATATGCTTCATGTGCAGTAGCGCTCTCAAAGCTCTTCTGCCATGTGCTGATGTTATTGTTCAATGTAGAATACGACTGGTTGAACAAAGACGTCATCTGCTCGGTTGCTTTCTTGAAAGTATCAGCGTTGAACGGGTTCATGTTCTGCATCTGGTTCATCCAGTTTGCAGTTTGCATCTGGTTCATCCATGCAGCCATCGGGTTAGATGCGTTATTGTTCATCCATGCAGTCATTGGGTTAGAAGCACCGTTGAAAGCGTTCTGCCAGTTGCTGAAAGGATTAGTGTTGGCGTTAGTGCCCGGAGTGAAGTTCTTAGCAGCATCCTGGCCCATTTCCCACATTTGCTTAGCCCAGTCAGCCTGCATTTTCATCCAGTTCTCAAAGAATTCGTTGGCTTTTGCAGCGGCGTCATTTTCCTTTGCAGCTTCAGGAGCTTTTGCAGCAGTGCCGGTTGCTTTTGTAAACACGTTCTTCTGGTTTTCGAGCCAGTTCTTATACCAGTCATTGCCCTTCTCAATTGTTTCCGTGAGCGGGTTGCTGCCGTTTGTGAATTTCTTAGCGTTCTCCACTACAGAATCCAAAACTTTTTTTTGTGTGTCAACAATGTTGTCCACCAAATTGTTGTTGCCTTTGAAAGCCATGATAATTGTTATTATGATTAAAAAAAATTAGCTGTTTGTTGCAAAAAGAATTTCTCTATCTTAGTTCCTCATTATCACCGGAATATTAACAAATATCCTTATCCCTCTCTTTGGCGCTGCAAAGGTAGGCGCTCTAAAGTTAAACAAATGTAAAATTCTCTATTTATACGGCCTGTAACAATTATTTAACCTTATTGGGGCGGATATAGATAACATCGGGCAATATCAACCCAAATTCCACAAAAGCAGTTACTTTCGCTCCAAAAAATACACACCTATGTTACAGATCGGAGACGAATTCCGCCACAAATACAGCTATACACAGGCTGATGTGGACACTTTTGCCCGCGTTAGCGGTGATACCAACCCATTGCATATAGATCCTGCTGCAGGCAAGGCCAGCATGTTCGGGCGCAATATCATACACGGCTTTTTAGGCGCCGCTGTATTCACTAAAATATTCGGCGCCCTTTGGTATGCCGATGGCCACGTATACATGAGCCAGAACATAAAATGGCTTAAGCCCATGTTCGTAGATACCGAATACGAAGCGGTGATAAAAGTAAAAGAGATCGTAAAAGAGAAGAACCGCATACTCTACGAGTGCGCAGTATACAATGTAGCCACAGGTGAGCAAACCATTGCCGGCGAAGCACTGCTGCTCAACAAGAAACAATACGTGTGGGAGTAAGTAATAATAAGTTGATAAGTCCTCTTACAAAAAACTTATTTCAAATAGTAAAGGCTCCTCTTGGGAGCCTTTACTGCTTTTATTCAATCTACCAATCTCAACCTATCAACCTATCTCTTATCAACTTATCAACCTATCAACCAGTCAACTTATCAACCAAACTACGCCGCAGGCACTGCTTCTTTTATAAATTCAGCATTGGCGCTTATCGATACTTCTTCGCCCAGCATTATTGCACCGGTATCAGAGACCATGCCAAAGCTCACGCCATAATCTTTACGGTTTATCTTACCGCTCACTTCAAAACCTACACGGGTGTTGCCCCACTGGTCCTTTATCATACCTCCATATACTGCGTTCAGCACTATATCTTTGGTCACGCCACGCATGGTCAGCTTACCGTGCAGTTTATAGTTTTCCCCTTCTACCGGCTCCAGCTTTGTTCCTTCAAATAATAATTTAGGGTGGTTCGCCGCATCAAAGAAGTCACCTGTTTTAAGGTGGCCGTCGCGCTGTTCATTGTTGGTCGATATTGAATCAATATCTGCACTGAAATGCACCTTCGCAGTAGACATATCATCGCCATCCGTTTCTACGGTAGCTGCTATCTGTTTGAAATGCCCGCTTACGTTTGATACCAGCAGGTGTCTTACTTTAAAATGTACTTCCGAATGTGTTGGGTCTAAAGCCCATTTTGTGTTTGCCATGTTGTTTGTTTTTTATGGTTTGTTTTTATAGTGTATTAATTATTGTTGTTTACTTCACATATACCATCAGGCCCGCATACCGCCCCGCCGGCATTGTTTATTATTGTTTGTTTTGCTTTTTCGTGTATTGCCCATGCCTGCTGCAGTCCGTCTTCAAACACCTCAACAGGTTGCGCGCCAGATATGCCCAGTTGTTCATCAAGCAGGAAGAATGGTACGCCACGTATACCCAGCATCTCTGCACGGTTAATATCTTCATATACTTCCGCGGCCAGGTCGTCCGAGTTCAGCATCTCCCCTATTTCCACCGCTCTGAGGCCTGTTTCCATGCCTATCTGCATCAGTGTATTATGGTCGCTAATATTCTTTCCTTCCGTGAAGTATGCCCTGAATAGTCTCTCTTCCGCAGTATCCCCAAGGCCGTGTTTCTTCGCCAGTTGCACCAGCCTGTGTGCGTCAAATGAATTTGCAAGTACCGCTTTATCAAAGTTGTAAGTGAGCCCTTCCTT
>CAIJNJ010000556.1 GCA_903821975.1 uncultured Bacteroidota bacterium | reverse complement strand
TTGAAGAAGATCCTAAAAATGAAAAAATTACTATTTTAAAAGATTCTTTTCTTTCAAGGTAATGCCCACTTTATTTATTCTTGCCGGCCCAAACGGCGCAGGGAAAACTACTTTTTATTTTAAAGCAATTGAAGAAGGGTATATCAATAAAGATTTGCCGTTCATAAATGTGGATGTTATAGCGAGGAATGAATTAGGAGGATATACCGAAGAAAATTTCGCCAAAGCTGCAGAAATTGCGCGCGCGAGAATGGCAGATCATATCGGCAGGAAAGAGGATTTTATGATAGAGAGTAATCTTGCAAAAACATCAGACTATACCTGGATTGAAAATATGAAAAAATCAGGGTATGAGATCATCTTGTATTTTTTATGTACAAAAGATATTCTTATCAATATTGACAGGGTTGAGAGAAGAGTTAAAGAAGGCGGCCATTTTATACCTGCGCATATAATTACAGACAGGTATAATTTGTGTTTAATTTATCTGAAAACCAAGCTCCATATTTTCAAAGAGGCTTACCTTATTGATAATACTGAACAAACAATAAGGGAGATGGTATTTTTAAAGGATGGTAAGATTGAAATGGAGGCTGGTAATCTCCCGGAATGGGTTTCAAATATCTTATTTATTGTAAAAAAAATGACCCGATAATTTCTCCACCCCCATGTGGATAACTAACTCCCCAAAATCCTCGCTTATTTTCGTTACTTTGTAATGAATGCTCCCCCGATATTTTATGTAGAATAACCTATTTGGCCAGGGTAATCATTTTATTCAAGTTTAATCGTGGTTCAGACAAGTGAAATTCTCCCATCTACATAATCATACCCAGTACTCCCTGCTCGACGGGGCGTCTAATATTTCCAAGCTTTATGAGAAGGCGCGGGCAGATAATATGCCTGCCATGGCCATTACCGACCATGGTAATATGTTTGGCGTATTTGATTTTGTAGCAGAGGCATGGAAGAAGAAAAAAGTAGTGGGCAAGACCGCCGAGGGCAAGGACATAGAAGAGCCCGTGGTAAAGCCAGTGGTGGGCTGCGAGTTCTACCTCGTGGAGAACAGGCACAAACGGCAGTTCTCTAAAGACGATAAAGACCTGCGCTATCACCAGCTGATGCTGGCCAAGGACGAGATAGGCTATAAGAACCTGGTGAAGCTGTGCTCGCTGGGCTATATGGAAGGCCTGTACAGCAAGTACCCCCGCATAGATAAGGAACTGATACTGCAATACCACGAGGGGCTTATAGCCACTACGTGCTGTCTTGCAGCCGAGGTGCCACGGACCATACTGCGCAAGGGCGAAGCGGAAGGAGAAAAAGCATTTAAGTGGTGGCTTGACTTGTTTGGTGAGGACTACTATATAGAACTACAGCGCCATGCCATAGGCGACCAGGATAAAGTGAACGAAGTGCTGCTGCGCTTTGCTGCAAAGTATAACGTGCCCATCATAGCCAGCAACGACAGTCATTATGTAGACCAGGGCGACTCTAACGCGCATGACATATTGCTGTGCATCAACACCGGCTCCAAGCAGGCAGACCCTAAATGGAAGGAGCTGGGCGGCGATGATGAGGAAACGCCGGTAAAGGGCGGCAGGTTTGCCTTTCCGAATGATAAGTTTTATTTCAAGACGACGGATGAAATGACCTCGGTATTCAGCGATGTACCGCAGGCTATTGACAACACCAATATGGTGCTGGATAAGATAAAGCCGCTGAAGCTGGAGCGCGATATACTGCTGCCGCACTTCAAGGTGCCGGAAGAGTTTCATGACGACCAGAACGCCTTCCTGGAACACATCACATGGATGGGTGCCAAGGAGCGCTATAAAGAGATAACGGCCGAGGTAGAGGAGCGTATAAAGTTCGAGCTGTTTACCATCAAGACGATGGGCTTTGCCGGCTACTTCCTTATTGTGAGCGACTTCATAAAAGAAGGGCGCAATATGGGTGTGTTCATAGGCCCCGGCCGCGGCTCTGCTGCGGGTTCGGCGGTGGCATACTGCATTGGTATCACCAATATAGACCCGATAAAGTACAAGCTGCTGTTCGAACGTTTCCTGAACCCCGACCGTAAGAGCATGCCCGATATAGATACGGACTTTGACGACGTGGGCAGGCAGAAGGTGATAGACTATGTGGTGCAGAAATACGGCAAGAACCAGGTGGCGCAGATAGTTACCTACGGCACCATGGCAGCCAAGAGCAGTATAAAGGACGTGGCCCGTACGCTGGACCTGCCGCTGAATGAAAGCAACGCCCTTGCCAAGCTGGTACCGGAGCGGCCGGGCATCAGCCTCAGGCGGCTGCTGAAGGCCGATGTGAAAGGTGAGGGTGGCCTGGAGCAGAAAGAAGGCCTTGGCGCTGAAGAAATGGAATGGGTAACCAAGCTGCGCGAGATATACAACCAGCCCAACCTGCACGGCGAGATACTGCACCTTGCCGAAAAGCTGGAAGGCTCTGTGCGCAATACGGGCATACATGCCGCAGGCATCATCATAGCCCCCAGCGATCTTACCGACCTGCTGCCGGTATTTATGGCAAAGGATGTGGACTCGCTGATAACACAGTATGAGGGCAATGTGATCGAAAACGCAGGCGTTATTAAGATGGACTTCCTGGGGCTTAAAACGCTCACTATCATAAAGGATGCACTGGCGCTTATAAAACGCAACTATAACGAGGAGATAGACATTGACAACATACCACTCGACGATGAGGAGACCTACGAGCTATACCAGAACGGCGAGACCAATGGTACGTTCCAGTTTGAAAGCGCGGGTATGCAGAAGCACCTCGTAAACCTGAAGCCCGATAAATTTGACGACCTTATAGCCATGAACGCCCTGTACCGGCCGGGGCCTATGGAGTATATACCTAACTACATAAAGCGCAAGCACGGGCTGGAACCAACCACCTACGACCTGCCTGCAATGGAAGAATACCTTGGCGATACCTATGGTATCACCGTGTACCAGGAACAGGTGATGCTGCTGAGCCAGAGCCTGGCAGGCTTTACCAAGGGCGATGCCGATGTGCTGCGCAAGGCCATGGGCAAGAAGCAAAAGGCCGTACTGGATAAGATGAAGGGCCAGTTTGTGGAAGGTGGCAAAGCCAAAGGCCATCCCGAGGACAAGCTGCAAAAGGTATGGACCGACTGGGAAGCCTTTGCGCAATACGCGTTCAATAAATCACACTCTACCTGTTATGCGCTTGTAGCTTACCAGACGGCTTATCTAAAGGCACACTACCCGGCAGAGTATATGGCCGCGGTGCTCAATAACCAGGGCAATATAGACAAGGTGAAGTTTTACATGGAAGAGTGCCAGCGCATGGGGCTGCAGGTGTTGGGGCCTGATGTGAATGAGAGCCTGAAAGGCTTTGCCGTGGCTAAGGAGAGTGTCGTGCGCTTCGGGCTGAATGCGATAAAAGGGGTGGGCGAGGCCGCGGTGGAAGACATCATTGCCGAGCGCGAGGCCAATGGCCCATACATCACCGTATACGATTTCATAAAGCGCGTGAACCAGCGCACGGTCAATAAAAAATCAATGGAAAGCCTGGTGCTTGCGGGAGCGCTCGATTGTTTCCCGCAGATGCACAGGGCGCAGTATTTTTATGCACCTGCCACCGATCCTATTACAGGCATGGAGCGGCTGGTGCGGTTTGGCAACCAGTTCCAGGCCAGTTCATCGATGGCTACCAACAGCCTTTTCGGCGAGTCGGTGATGCCGGAAGTGAAGCCGCCGCAGATGCCCGATTGTGATAAATGGGGCCTGCCCGAACTGCTAGACCGTGAAAAAGAAGTAGTGGGCATATATCTCAGCGCGCACCCGCTCGATGGGTACCGCTTCGAGATGGACAACTATGGCATGACCGCTATCAATGAGCTGGATGCCAACCGTGGCCGCAACATACGCATAGCCGGCTTTGTAACCGATGTGGGCCATATGACCACCAAGAAGGGCAGCAAATTCGGTAAGCTTACCATCAATGATTATTCCGGGCATTTTGAGATACTACTGTGGGAGAAGAACTATGTGCAGTACGGCAACTACCTTGTCAATGGCCAGAAGCTGATGATACAGGGCGTTTATGATGAGCACAAATTCCGCCCCGGCACCATGGAGTTCCAGATACAGAATATGATGCT
>CAIJNJ010000555.1 GCA_903821975.1 uncultured Bacteroidota bacterium | reverse complement strand
TACTGCATATCATTTCTGTATTGCCAATGCGGTATTAGCTAAAAGCAAACGTCCTTCCGCTTTGGCAGAAGGACGTTTATATCTTTTAAGAAAGGATGTTATCACTCATCTTCATCCCTGCTCCTTTGTTTTTTCTTTGGCTTTGGAGCTGCATCATCTTCATCTTCCATTTTGTCAGCCCTTCTGCGGTGAACTTCATCACCTGGCTCGTGGTGGCTGTGCATTTTGTGACCGCAATTGAAGTTTTTGCTGATACCAAAATTAACCATGTGACCGAATGTGAAATTGAATGTGTTTGTGCTGTAAGTAGCGTCCTGGAGCTTATCAGTAGAATAGTTAAGACCACCTATAGAGAAGTTCATGCAGAAACCACGGCCTACATTGATACCTAAAGCAGGATAAATGCCGGTATAGATACCGTTGTGTTTAGCTGTTGCAGGGTTGCCTTCGTTTGTGTGGTAACCACCGGCATAGTCGAAATCAAACTGGCCATACCAGAAGAAAGTTTCGCTTTTGCGGATATAATGAGAGTAACGTGCAAATGGGCCTACCCTGTACATGTTATCTGTATTTTTTGTTCCTGCGCTGTCCTTGGTAGCGTACTGGCCCCAGCTTATAGATAGACCTAAAGTCCAGTTATGGTTGAACTGGTAACCCACACCTGGAGACGCATCCCACATTGTGGTTTTCATAAGCGAAGCGTCCCTGATTGTTTGCAGGTTAACATCGCCGTAAACTAAAATACTTTTTGGTTCCTGTGCGCTTGCCGAAGTTATGGCGCCCGCAGCTACTAATAAAGCGAGGATCAGTTTTTTCATACAGAGTGTGTTTTGATATTTAGACATGCAAATATAATCGTGATTTCCAAAAAACCATAACTTTTGGGAATAATTTTAATGTGAATATGATGTTGGTAACCACCCCCTGCCCCTAAAGGGGAGTACTTTGATCAAAGGTCATTTAGCTTTATTCATTCTTTTGAGCATTTTCGTACATATTCCTACGCTAAATATCTTAGCATTAACCACTCCCCTTTAGGGGCGGGGGTAATTATTTCTTTTTTACATATGTGTAGGTGCCGCTGATCATAGGACAAAGCATAGGATTGAAGTTATTTCCCCAGGTAGTTCCCCAATCCGTGTGGAACGGGCTGCGGTGAAACATATAAGGCACCCCATAGTTACGCGTAAGGCCCAAAACCTGCCCATTGTGGTTGGTAACCGCAGTATGTTTGCTCGATTGTAAGGAAGCATCATTATTCCCATGTCCTGCAATCCATTCCACCGAAATAAACAAACCTTCGCCTACCGGTATCCTCTTATTGCTCAGATCTGCCTTTACCCATTCATTACCCGCATTTGCGTGTACCACAAGGTTACTGTCTGTCAATTCCTTTCCGGGTAAATTGGTTACGGGGTCTTTTTCATAAACGTGTATCCTGAATTTCGTATCCGGCACCCCTTCATTAGTGATGTATACAGACACATCTTTCAGCGTACCGAAATTCAGTTTGTCAGCACGTAGAAACACCGCATCCTCTTCCCCGTATTTCTGGTAGCAATCCCCGATATGTTTTTGTTTTTTCCTGCCCAATAATTTATGTCTCAGTTTTCCATCGGCAACAATAACCGCCTCTTTCAGCGTTGTGTATTCTTTCTCCAGTTCTATCGTCATAGTATCATTTGGAAAACCTGCGGTGGGTACCTCGCGTTTAGCATACCCAAGCGAATAAAAAATAAACGCTTTTACAGAGTCGGTATTGGATGTAAAAGAAAACCGTCCGTTCTCATCCGTATATACCCCTTCATTTCTGTCTTTAGCTTTCACTACGCAAAACGGAATGCCTCTTTTATCCTTATCTACAACCTTACCGGAAAACACTCTTTCCTGTGAGAATGCATTAAGTGAAAAGATCACGGCCACTAGTAAAAATAAATACTTCATAAGGTGTTATTTTTTTGATTCGGATTATTATTCCTTCGTTACAGATGTCATTGCAAACTGCTCTCTGCCGCTCTTGCTGCCTGCGCCATGTCTCTTATCAGTAACGGATCTCTTTCAATGGCGTTGCCCACAACGATCAGGTTTGCTCCGGCCTTACAATTTTCATACACTTTTTCAGGGGATAATATCCCGCCGCCTACGATCAGTGGTATATCTATGTGGCTGCTTACTTTACGTATCATTTCCGGCGATACCGGCTTGCGTGCGCCGCTGCCTGCATCAAGGTATATAACATGCTTTCCCTGCATCTCACCGGCCCATGCGGTAGAAAGGGCTATATCAGGCTTATCGGCAGGTATTGGCATCGTATTGCTCATGTACGAAACACTTGTTTGCACACCTCCATCAATGATGATGTAACCTGTGGATATTACTTCCAGCCCGCTTGCTTTTACCTGGGGTGCAGACATTACATGCTGGCCGATAAGCAGCTCGGGATTGCGCCCGGATATGAGCGATAAATACAGCAACGCATCTGCAAATGGCGTTACCTGTGCAGAACTGCCGGGGAAAAGGATAACAGGAATATCACTCTCTGTCTTGAACCGCTGGATACACAATTCCATTTGATGGGCCATCAGCAAACTGCCGCCCATCATCAGGTAGTCAACACCGGCATCGTTGCAAAGCCGCGCCAGGTATTGCATATCGGCAGGGGCTATCTTGTCCGGGTCGGCAAGAACAGCAAAACCGCTTTTTTGCTGCGATTTCAGTGAACGGAGATGTGTATATATTTTTCCTGTAGCCACTTAACCGGTTGAACGTTTAGAATAAAATGTAAAGCCTATAGATTCGGACGCTTTTTTAATTCGTCCCTTATCTCGGTAAGTAATGTTTCCGTAGGTGTCGGTGCCGGTGGAGGCGCAGCTGTCGTTTCCTTGTGCCGCATACGCTCAAACCCTTTGACAATAACAAATATGCATAAGGCCACGATCAGAAAATCTAAAACGGTCTGTATAAAATCGCCGTACGCAAAAACAGTAGCGCTGTCAGAGGCCGCCGCCGCAAGTGTAGGGTAATCTGTTTTAGCCGATTTTCCTGCTTTAAGCACAATAAACAGGTCATTGAATTTTGTAGCTGAAGGTGTCAGGTAACCAATAACCGGCATTAAAAGATCATTTACCACAGCAGTAATGATCTTGCCAAAAGCTGCACCAATAATAACACCGACCGCCAGGTCCATTACGTTTCCCTTTAACGCAAACGACTTAAAATCTTTTAAAAATGCCATGGTGTAAAAGTAAAAATTATAAAATTAAAAAGTGAAAAAGGGATAACCGACTGTAAATGAACAATTTATAGTGCTGCTATTGGTTTCACGAATGGAGCAATAGAAATTTAGAATACTGCGGAAACTATTTTTATCAAAAACGTTTCCATAGTTTTGCCCCCCGCAATAAAAAAATGTGGGCTCAGGTAATGAGCTTCGAATAAATAGTGATTTTGCCGAATTATGGAACCATTAGTAAAAATACTGAGTGCATCCGCTGAATTGTTTAGCCAGTACGGCTTTAAAACAATTACTATGGACGATATAGCGCGCCGGGCCGGTATTTCCAAAAAAACGCTTTACCAGCATTTTGCCAATAAGCAAGAGGTGGTAAACGATTCTGTAATATGGTATAAGAACCAGACATCAGAGACTTGCGGGGCAATGCTGAAAGACGCCGAAAACGCCATTGAAGCTATGGTGCGCATGCTCGCCTACTTCGATGCAATGAACAAACGTATTAACCCTATGGCAATGTTTGAAATGCAGCGTTTTTTCCCGGAAGCCTATAAAACATTCCGCGATATGCTTGCAGACAGGGATGTGGCCATGATGAGAGAGAACATACTGCAGGGTATAAAAGAAGGATTATACCGCGAAGACATAAATGCAGACCTGTTGGCCCGCTACCGGCTGGAAACATCATTACTCGTACTCCAGCCAAACCTGCTGGTGAGTGATCGTGCAAACCTGATATCCGTAGCACTGGAGATAGGCGAACACTTTCTTTATGGTATAATGACGCCCAAAGGAGAAAAACTTTACCAGAAATACAAAGCAAAATATTTAAAGCAAGCATCACAAATATGAGCCGGATCTACTTAACTGTTGTCACCATACTTCTTATCGCTTCTGCGGCACATGCGCAACAGGCTACACCCCTAAGCCTGCAAGCCTGTATGGACTATGCGCTGAAGCATAATTACAATCTGAAAAATACGCTGATCGATGTCCAGATACAAAATGCACAAAACAATGAAACCATAGCTGCGGCTTATCCGCATATCAATGGTAAGGCTGAGCTTGATGATTTTCTGAACCCGCAAAAAACCTTCATACTCGGAAGTGAATTTAACCCTTCGGCACCTGCGGGTGCCATTTATGGCTTTCCTTTTTCTCTTAATTATTCCGGTACTGCGAATGTTACGGCATCACAATTGCTTTTTGACGGTTCTGTGTTTATAGCGGTAAAAGCAAGAAATACACTGCTTGAGTTTTCCCGTTTGAACGGGGCTGTTACAGAAGAAACTGTACGCTACAATGTATATAAAGCCTACAACTCACTCGTGATCGCATACCGGCAATATGATATCATAAAACAATCGCTGAATTACGCCCGCAGCCTGGAACACGATGTGATGGTGACTAGAGACAACGGCCTCGCAGAGAAAATAGATGTAGAACGGACGAGTGTGCAGGTGAACAACCTGGCATCAGACAGTATAAGTATAGGTAACCTGCTTGCCACATCAGAGCAAATGCTGAAATACCAGATGGGCATGGACCTTGCCACACCGATAGTATTAACCGATACTGCACTTGAAGAACGCAGGCAGAATACAAGGGGATTGCTGAATGAAGAAGAACATTATGACCG
>CAIJNJ010000554.1 GCA_903821975.1 uncultured Bacteroidota bacterium | reverse complement strand
GCCCCGTACTTGTCTGACATGAGCGCCTCGGCAAGTTCTTTTGCGGATGTGGCATTACGACTATACACCCCGGTGCAATGATGCCGTCCCGTAACAAGCCTTGTACCGAAGAACCATGCAATGTTGCCCGTGCCTATGATGCTAAAGGTCATGCTTTACGTTTTTGATTGGCTACATAATGCGCTGACATAAGATCATGGACGCGCTCTTTGAGGGCAGGCACATCATTCAAAGTTAGCCCTTCGGTAGGAATAGGCTCGAGGAAATGTATGTGTATGGGCATAGGCCACGCCCAGAATTTCTTATTGTATGGCAGTATCGTACCTGTATTGAAGATAACGCCCGGCATTACCGGCCTTTGGGCCTTTATAGCAGTTACAAATGCCCCATCAAAGAAGGGCTGCATGGGTAGGCTGGTCTTATTACGGGTACCTTCCGGGTACAGGCACAGGTGAATGCCCATGTTAAGCGTTTCCTGCATCTTCGTGAAGCTTTCGCGGCGGCTGTTCTCATTTTTGCGGTCCACGAGTATAGAGCCGCATTTATAGATAACCCCGAACAGTGGTATCTTGGACATTTCCACCTTTGCCAGTGTTTTATTTGGCCCCGGTATCCAGGGTGATGATACAGGAATATCAGCCAGTGAATTATGGTTGATGACCACAACATAGCGCTCGCCTTTCTTGAAGTTCTTTTTCCCTTTGCGGATGACCGGGCAAAATGCCAATGGCATAAAAACACCCATCCACCCCCGGAACACAATGTGCAATGCCCTTGCCCTATAGGGTTCCGACAGCATCGAAATTATCCAGATAGGGATGAATACAATGAGCATGGTAATGATGAATATGATCATCGCATACAGTATAAATACATGCCCTAGTATGTTTTTTATGGCCTTCATTAATGAGTCAAAAGTCAAAAGTAAAAAGTCAAAGCCCAAAAGTGGCGTTAAATATATTATAAGCTCCAGTCGATAGGTTTTTCACCTATCTCCCTGAGCCAGTTATTTGTTTTGCTGAAGTGCCCACATCCGAAAAATCCATTATGTGCAGATAGCGGTGAGGGGTGGGCAGCTTTCAGTATTTTATGTTTCGAGGTATCTATCAGTACCTCTTTATTTTGGGCAAATTTACCCCACAGCAAAAAGACAACATGCTCCTTGTCCTTAGATATATGTTTTATTACCTCGTCTGTAAAGATATGCCATCCTAACTGACTGTGTGACATAGGCTTATTAGCCTCTACCGTCAAAGATGCATTAAGCAATAAAACACCTTGTTTTGCCCACTTTTCCAGGTTGCCGGAATGAGGGATGGGCATATCCAGGTCGTGATTTATTTCCTTAAAAATGTTCACAAGTGATGGCGGCGGTGCTATCCCATCGGGTACGGAAAAACACAGGCCATGCGCCTGCCCCGGATTATGATATGGGTCCTGGCCAATGATGACCACCTTTACTTTATTGAATGGGGTAAATTCAAATGCATTAAAAATAAGCTTGCCGGGGGGATAGATGACCTTGCCCACTTTCTTTTCTTCTTTGAGGAAGTGAACGATCTTTTCAAAATATGGCTTGTCGAACTCTTCTTTAAGTTCTTGTTTCCAGCTTGGCTCTATAGCTACATCCATTATTATTGAATTGGGATCGCAAATTAGAAAGAATAATGGTTAGTCGCGTAAAAAGGTTTTTGCAAATTTTAGCCATTTATCGAAGGAAATAGCTACACAATCATAAGACTACAACCACGGAGCGCGCTATGGTCCATCCTACCAAGTACTTCAAAAGAACCATCGGGTGCAATGTTGCCGATGTCCTCGGTGGCAATGAATGAGCAGGAATTGATATTTGCAAGGTCTATGATATTCAACACACCACTACCCTTTTCCGATACGTCGAGCGGGTCATTGATATCGCGCACCAATACACGCATCGTATTTGTGCACCTGAAAGTACCACCAGAGGTGGCATAGGCCTGTGAAAGCAATTCGGTCATGCCGTACTCGGAATGTACATCCTGTAACTGCCACTGCGTTTTAAGTATAGCATGCACCTCTGCTCTCGTCAGTTCTTCCCGCCGGCCCTTCATGCCCCCTGTTTCCATAACAATAGTGTGGGTAAGCGGCATTGGGAACGCAGCAGCAAAATCGAGCAGGGCGAACGTGACGCCAAGCAGTAATACCTTTTGTTTTGCGACCTCAAGACGGGCGAGGACATTATTTAGTTTTGTCCACTCGTTGATATAAAAACCATTATCGGGGTGACCGCTTTTCTCCATTAACGTCTTGGCCATATATACCAGCGACGCGTTCTGCCGTTCGAGGTATGAAGGCAATAATGCAAGAATGACATATCCTTTTGGATCGCCGTAAAATTGTTCAAAGCCATGGATCAATGAAGCCTTATAAATGTTCCCATCAAGTACGTAATGCTTTGAGGGTGTTTCGCCTGTGGTGCCACTGCTTTCAAACACCAAGTCGGCTGTCCTGCCCGGGCCGGTAATGACCTTGTGTGTCTTAAAGAAGGATACCGGTAAAAAAGGTATCTGCGGCAATAATCTGACCTCGCGGGCGTTTATGTGAATAGCATCGCAATACTGCCGGTACAGCTCATTGTTTTGATACTGGTATTGGAATACCTGCAATGCTAACTCCTCAAAATTACCATGCTGGACTTTGAGGATAGTTTCCGGATTATTTAACGATGCTTTGTAAGTCACTTTTATTAACTTTGGTACAATGAAAACCCGGTTACTGGTTTGCTTCCTGTTCATTTGCCTGGCAATTGTTTCGTGCCAGAAGGCTAATGACGTGTCAAAGATACCACAGATAACGCTTACGTATTTCGGATCGTTTTCGGGTACCGATTCAATTATCGTAAATGTGGACACGGCATTGATGGAGTTCAGCTTTACCGACGGCGATGCCGACCTGGGAAATGACCCCACCGGCAGTCAAAAAGACATTTACATTAAAGATGCCCGTTACGATACGTTTACCGGTTATTTTTTCCCATCTATTGACAGAAGCATAGAAAATCCTAAGAAAGGGATGCAAGGCACCTGCGACTTCTTTTTCACCCCGGACATCCTCAAATCCCGGACAGACACCAACCATGTACTTAATGGGGATACGACCCATTTCGAGTTCTATATTGTAGACCGCGCGGGACACCAGAGCAACCACCAGGTTACGCGTACTATCATCATGCGCCCTTAATCATTTCCGGCCTTTTATCATTTACAAAGGAATAATTATCCAGCTTTTACTAACTTTTGCGTACAAAGTACTGTCTATATTACCAACCAATATAATTTTCCATATTTTTATTACACTAAAAATAAAACCCATGAAATTATTTTTTACCCTTGCAATAAGTTTTACGACTGCATTTTGTGGCTATGCCCAAATGGATAGCTGCAACGTTTTTTTACAAGGCAAGTATGTGGAGCTTGGTATCTCGCCCAGCGGTTCTTACGGCTCTTCGGTAACACAACCTGCCGGATACCATGGTAACTCAACCGGCTCCAGCGAGTACCATCCCTGCAGCAGCGCTATACCCGGAGGGATACATTTAGGATTTATCGCAGATCCTGATATGGACGGATGGGCTACCGGCTCACCGGCTTTTTATGGCGACTATTTTTTGCCGGGCTCACCCTATGAAGGGTGGCTGATAGAAGTAAACGGAGTGCGCAGCGATGCGCATAATATGGTAGACAGCGGCTATACCCACGGCCTTACCGGCGCTAATGTTTCCTATACTTCATCTGGCGGTGTTTCCAGCAGCGTATGGCAGGGAACACTCGACAGTATAGCTATAACACAGGTCACCACACTGGACACCAATAACCTTTATTTTACGGTAAAAGTAACCCTGACCAATAACTCGTCTACAGCGGTCAACAACATTTATTACCTCAGGACCTTAGACCCTGATAATGAACAAATGGAATCAGGCAGCTTTCAAACCGATAACAAAATTGAATACCAGTTGCCAAATACACTAAATGCAACCGTGGTATCCGCAGCCGGAGCTACTTATCCGGGAGCATACCTGGCTTTAGGAACAGCAGACACTAATGCCAAATGCCTTATCTATTATTCCTGGCCTGTAGCAGATACAATTAGCATAGCCAGTATCTACAACGAAACGGCCACCAGCCTTACCCCATACTACGGGGCAGGAGATACTGCAAACGGAGATTTTGCCATAGGGATTGCATATAAGATCGCACACCTGGCACCGGTAGACAGTGCATCAGACAGTGTGGCGCACCGGACTACCTCAGCAGGGCTGCACCCCGCAAACAACGCCAGCTTTACTTATTTCTATGCATTCAGTCATGCTGCGGTTGACTCGGCACTAAAAGCCGGAGGAAGCGCGGGCAGTCTTGGCATCGTAAATATCAACAATCCCGCATCCGTGAAGGTATATCCAAACCCATCCAGGGATATCATAACCGTTACCGGCCTTACTGCAACAGACCAGTTAGGCTTGTATGATATGATGGGACGAGCTATGCCGCTGAACAATACCGGCGGTAATACATTTTCTCTAAGTAGTTTGCCGGCGGGTGCATATATTCTCATTGTAAGAGACCCTAATGGAAATATACGATCGAGGGTACCTGTAAGAAAGCTATAAGCAACCTTGCCGTGAAGTTTATCAATTAGCACAGCATTCAGTCTCAGTCAACCCCATCAGGGTTATACAATAAAACATTAATGAGGCTGTATCAAAAGTAAAATGAAGCATCTGAGAATTGCATAAACGATTACCTGGCTCCATCAGGTACCCGAATAAAAAGAGGGTGTCTCGGACTTTTGAGACACCCTCATTAACAGTGAAGCCCTTCGGGCTTATTTAATTTGATCGGTCCTTTGGTATTAAAATGGTACTACAGTTAACAGATATTTTATATTTATATATGCAACTGCTGTGTACTTTAATGTTAACAAGCGACTGCAACTATTTAAGCAAATAAACGTGTAAATTGCATACTCGTTTTTATGCAAACAATTCTATTCCAGGACATGGGGAAGGTGGCTTACGATGCCGCCTGGGATTACCAGGAGTCTTTATTGCAGGCAAACCTGCAGATAAAGGCCCAATGGTATAATGTGCCTGAAATATCGAGGCCGGCAGATACGGGCACACAACATCACCTTTTATTTTGCGAGCACCCGCATGTATACACAATAGGCAAAAGCGGGCATATGGAAAACCTGCTGGTAAATGATGCGCGCCTTAAAGAACTCGAGGTGTCTTTTTTTAAGACCAATCGTGGTGGCGATATCGCCTACCACGGGCCGGGACAAGTAGTTGGCTACCCTATCTTAGACCTTGAGCATTTTGTTACTGACCTTGGCAAGTACATGCGCAACCTCGAAGAGGTGATCATCCGCACAATATCTCATTATGGGATCGAAGGTGGCCGCCTGCCGGGCGCAACGGGTGTGTGGCTTGATGCTGATGTAAAAGGCAAAGCCCGAAAAATATGCGCCATGGGTGTACGGTGCAGCAGGTGGGTGACGATGCATGGCTTTGCGCTGAATGTAAATACCGATCTTCATTATTTCGATTATATAGTACCCTGCGGTATCACAGATAAAAGCGTGACTTCGATACAGAAAGAAACAGGGTACAAAGTAGATGAGCAGGAAGTGAAAGATATTTTGAGGCATGAGTTTGGTAATGTATTCCATGCAGAGATCGTGAATGAACCTATAAATGCAACAGCGTAACATAACATATTACTGGGGTGACCATAGCCTGCTCATCAATCTTGGAAACAGGACGAGCAAGCGCGTGCGCGCATTGTATTTTGTAGAGTTCCTATTCACTACAAGCATGGCAACGGTATTTCTATTACAGGCGCTTCCGTTAAAACATGACCTTTTTCACTGGACGGCATGCATAGGAGCCTCGCTGATATACCTGCTTGCGGCCAACCGTTTCCTGAGCCGGATGTTCTTTACAGAGCGTCTGTTGCTGGACCAACAGTGTTTTACCATAATCAGGAAATCACTCTTCTCACAAAGTATAAAACGCTATGACTGGCGGCAGATAGGCACGCTTCATTATGAAGGCAAGGGCCGCAAGACCGACCACCCGCTTAAAGGATTCACATTCGACTACCTTGGCTTTGATACTCAAGAACACCTGATACAAAGCCTGCATCACGATGGCAACCTGTATTTTGACACCAATGAAGGGCGGGTATATTTTGCAAGCGGTGTATATTCATGGGATGCAGAAGAAATGGTGCAACTCATGAAACTCTACATAGGCTCATCCCTGCAACTGGGGCCGGAGTGGAAGGAAATGCTACAGGAGCAGGAGTTTGATGAAAATTAAAATCACCCCAAACCCCTAAAGGGGCTTGCTTGGGGATATATTTTCAGCTTCAATAACTCGTTTATACATTCTTATAGCGCTCTTTAACCCAAGTATAGGGATACCTATCGGCGACAAAGTACCGCAAGGCAAAAGATACTATACTGCGATGAAGTTATTGCTATAAGCGAAGCCCCTTTAGGGGGTTGAGGTCTCTATTCGATCTCAATATAGCCTCTTTCAAATTCAGTAACATCCCTTCTCAGGATGAATTTGTACATCCCTTCGTGCTGAAAATTTCTTTTATCAATAATGATCTTCGCGGTGTTTACTCTGGGCAGGTCGATGATAACATGGTTTTGGGCATCATAGAATTTCACTGAATAATGATGTGTTTTTACGTCGTCGGGAAGGAACATATCTATATGCCCCGTTACTGAATCTGTAAAAATAAACCGGGACGTGATAAAATCGGTTGATGCGGAATTGGGTTCTTCAAAGGTTACCGTAATCTTCTTTTTTTCGTGCGCTACCTGGCCTGTGCCTGAAACGACCGACGTTACTACATCATTAGAATCGAGGGTGAACGAAATGGATATTTTAGGTTTGGATTCAGAATGCTTCGCAGCGGTATCGTTTTTCGGGTTCGAAGGCTGTGCATCATTTATCACCCCACCTTTGCTTTGAGTCGTTTTCTTCAGGCTGTCTTTTAGGGGAACAGTTCTGTCTTTTGTATTCCGGGTAAGCGCGCTGGTGATGGTATCGGAAGTAGCGGTCTTTGAAAGGTCTTGTGTAACTATATACTTCTGGAGCGAATCATTTGCAGGTAATACTGCCTGTAGTTTATCCAATGAAGCTTTATCTACAATTACGCCACAGTGATTACTATTCCATGAAAGGCCGGAATTGAATAAAATAGATAGCTTATAGAAATTCTTACCAGCAGATGGGTGCCCGTCCACAAATGCCTGCACACCTTTGTCTTTCTTTTTCACATGCCCTATCTCCATATACTTGCCGGCACTATCCATAGCATGCAGCACCGTTATTGACTTTATGCTGTTGTACTGGCAAGACCAGGATAGAATTACGATGCCTTTATCAGCAGAACCGGCAATATCGGGCAAGGTGGGTTGGGCTATTGCACGAGATGCATTAAGAAAAAAAAGAAGTATGAACAGAATGCGTAAAGAACGGCATCTCGAAATCATCTATCAAACCTACTGTAAATTACTGAATTTGAAAAGAATTGGTCTCTCGCAACGGCGCAAAGACGCGATTGCATACGTGCTGATTTTAAGGCCGCGAAGTCCTATCATTTTAAGAGTCGGTATTTTGATCCGAGCAACTTTTTGAATTATCTGATTAATTTGTAAAATTATCATAAACATACGGAACTTTTTCAAAAAGGGCAAAATATCT
>CAIJNJ010000553.1 GCA_903821975.1 uncultured Bacteroidota bacterium | reverse complement strand
GATCCTCAGCCTCAGCACGATAGCGATCACAACATCGGTGCTCATGTTTACTGCTGCATGCCACAAAGGCACATCGGCGCTAAGCAGCGATGATAATGGAGGGTATGCATCTGATAATGTAAAAATGGAACAAAACAGTAACGATGTGATCTCCATGGCAGATGTCGCTGCCGCTACCAACAGTGGTTCAGACCTTCGTACTACAGCAACCACTGCAACTACCCTTGGCGGTTGTGCCACTGTTACCAATGATACCACTGTCACGCCACATGTATTAACTATCGATTTCGGCACTACCGACTGTACCTGTGCCGATGGCAAGATCCGCAGGGGTAAGATCATAGTTAACTATACAGGCCATTATAAAGACAGCGGCAGCACGCATACTATTACCTACAGCAACTATTTTGTGCAGGATAACCAGCTTACCGGTTCAAAAACAGTAACCAACATGGGTACCAATACCAGCGGTAATGTTTATTATACGGTTACCGTAAGTGACACTTTGAATTTAGGTGCCGGTAATGGCGAAATTGTGTGGACAGGCAATCGCACACGTACATGGCTTACAGGCTATGGCACTATCGAGAGAACAGATGATTCTTACCTGATCTCCGGCACAACCACCCTTACACGTGCCAATGGTAAAACATTTACTATGAATATTACTACTCCATTGCAGATCGCTTACAACTGCGCCTGGATAGAGGCGGGTGTAGTAGCGGTTACCGGCCCGGGAGGCATCACCCGTACGCTTAATTATGGCGATGGCAACTGTGATTCAGAAGCACAACTCACTATCGGGACCCATACCTACAATATTACGCTGTAGCAATATTTTCTCACATTTTTAATATAAAAGACGGAAATATCTTCCGTCTTTTATATTTTACATCGTTATCTGTATGCAACATTAGCCAGTATTCGTATATTAGCGGCGAAATTTACTATAGATCATCATTATTGGGTGCCTTTAAAATAAACATCAACCTATGCATTGCATTTCGAATTTCAGGAAAGGAGTATTTTTTGTAATTATTCCGGCTTTATTAGTGGCTGCGTCAGCTTTACTTTTTGTTGCTTGCCAGAAAAGCAATGATAATAACCTGAACAATGGTGATGACCAGGGCGGATATGCCTCTGATGCTTCGAGGATAGAGTGGGCTACCGATGATGCTATTTCAATTGCCGATGCTGCAGGCCAGGTTTATAATGGTATTTACATGGGTAGTTGTTGCACAGTTGGTACAGATACCATCGACAATCCACATACATTGGTTATCCGTTTCGGCAGCAACGACTGTGTATGTGCAGATGGCAGAAAACGCAGCGGGGCAATTATCGTATCTTACTCCGGCCAGTATTCGGATACTAACCAGGTGCACACAATCACTTTCGACAATTACTTTGTGAACGATAACCAGCTTACGGGCTCCATTACCACTACCCGCATAGATACCACCATCGTTGGTAACTGGTATTATAAAGTAAAAGTGAATGACTCATTGAATGTGACGCCTTATCCTCAAAACAGCCAGTATGTAGTATGGACGGGCAATCTCGTTCGCAAATGGGTACAGGGTTTTGATTCTCCCGATAGGAGCACGGAAATATTCTCTATTTCCGGTTCTGCTAGTTTAACACGCCCTAATTTGCACGTATTCAATTTCGATATCGCAACACCGTTACAGTTTGCGTTGAACTGCAATTTTTGCGAATCAGGTGTGGTAAATGTTATCGGTTATGAAGGCTCCCGCATACTGAATTATGGTGCCGGCACCTGTGATGCAGCAGCCCAGCTTAACATTGGCGTTCATATTTACCAACTCACACTTACTCAGTAAGCACAAGTAATACAAGGCAGTTACCTTTACAGGCATGACAGCAGGATGTCGCATGCCTCTCTTATTTCATTGGGAGAGATAGTCAGCGATGGCGCAAACCGTATACAATTTGCTGCAAACAGGAACCAGTCAGAGAACAACCCTTTTTGAAGGCAACGTTGTAATGCAAGCGATACATGTTCTGCAGTATCTAATTCTATAGCAATAAGCAGTCCTTTACTCCTCACTTTTTTAATAGCAGGGTGCTTCAGCTGCGATAGGAATAATTTTTCTTTTTCAGCAACGCCCGCAATGAGTTGCTCATCAAGTAATACATTAAATGCAGCCATGCCGGCAGCGCAACATAGCGGGTGACCGCCAAAAGTTGTGATGTGCCCCAGCACAGGGTTATGGGTAAACACCTGCATCAGCTCGTGCGATGAAACAAATGCGCCCATAGGCATGCCGCCACCAAGGGCCTTGCCCAGTAATACTATATCCGGGATCACATTATAGTGTTCAAATCCCCAAAGTTTGCCAGTTCGTCCAAATCCACACTGTATCTCATCAAATATCAATAGTGCGCCCGAATCGGTACATTTTTTTCTTAATTGCCGCAGCCATTCTATGCCCGGTTCAATTACTCCTGCTTCCCCCTGTATGGTTTCTATGATCACACAAGCGGTTTGTTCATTGATCGCAGTAAGCAGGGCCTCAGAGTTGTAATCATGGTGCCATACGCCTGGCATTAGCGGCCGGAACGCATTGCGCCAGTATTCATCGCCCATCACGCTCAGTGCCCCAAGTGTATTGCCATGATAACTACGGTTGCAACTGATGATATCTGTCCGGCCTGTTGCGCGCCGGGCAAGTTTCAACGCTCCTTCTGTGGCTTCTGCACCCGAGTTGGTGAAGTAAACGCAATCAAGATTTTGCGGCAGGTGCTTTGCGAGCAATTCAGCATATTTTACCTGGGGGCTTTGCACCAGTTCCCCGTAAACCATAATATGCAGGTAATCATCAGCCTGTTTTTTTATTGCTTCCTTTACCTTCGGGTTACCATGCCCTATGTTGCATACGCTGATACCGCCTATAAGGTCCAGGTACTTTTCACCGTTCACGCCGTACAGGTAGTTTCCTTCGGCACGTACTATCTCTATAGCTACCGGTGATGGAGATGTTTGTGCTACATGTTGCTGGAAAAGCTGGCGGTTGTTCATTTGGTTATTTGTTTGCAGGCTTTAAATTGAGTTCGCTTGCTTTCTGTAGCAACAGTTCATAGGCGGCATCGTAATTATTTGGAATAACCCCATCAAGTATAGCCTCCCTGATCGCCGTTTTCAGCACACCTACTTCGCGTGATGGCGTAAGGTTAAATATGTTCATGATCTCATCGCCGGTAATGGGCGGCTGCCAGTTGCGTATCTTATCACTTTCTTCAACTTCCATCAGGCGCTTTTTCACCATTTCAAAATTCTCAAGATATCGCTTCACTTTTAGCTTGTTCTTTGAAGTAATATCGCTTTCACAAAGTATCATCAGGTCGTCTATTTCTTCTCCCGCATCAAAGAGCAGCCTGCGCATTGCAGAATCGGTAATGTCTTCCTTGGTTAGGCTGATGGGGCGTAGGTGCAGCAGCACAAGCTTGGCCACATACTTCATATGCTCATTCAGTGGCAGCTTTAGTTGCTTGAAGATGCGTTGTGCCATTCGTTCACCCACTACCTCATGGCCGTGAAAGGTCCAGCCGTGTCCGTCTTCAAAACGCTTGGTGGCAGGCTTGCCTATGTCATGCAGCAGTGCTGCCCAGCGTAGCCATAGGTTGTCGCTTTTTGCAGCTGTGTTGTCTATTACCTGCAGGGTATGGTAGAAATTATCTTTATGCCCCTTGCCCTCAATGATCTCCACACCCGAAAGGTCTGCTAATTGCGGGAAGAACTCTCGGAGCAGCCCACTCCTGAAAAGAAGGTCAAGCCCCACAGATGGCTTTGATGCCGTCATTATTTTATTCAGCTCGTCGGTAATGCGTTCCTGTGAGATTATTTTTATGCGCTCTTTGTTTCGTGCTATGGCAGCAAATACATCTTCCGTAATGCTGAAGCCAAGTTGCGTGGCAAAACGTATAGCGCGCATCATCCGTAGCGGGTCATCAGAAAAGGTAACATCAGGCCCAAGTGGGGTGCGGATGATCTTGTCTGCCAGGTCTTGCATCCCGTTGAACGGGTCTATGAGTGTTCCGTAATCTTCTTTATTCAGGCTTATGGCCAGTGCGTTTATGGTGAAATCCCTGCGTAGCTGGTCGTCTTCTATTGTGCCTGGAGTTACTTCCGGCTTTCGTGATTCCGGCAGGTATGATTCTTTTCTCGCCCCTACGAACTCCACATCAAAGCCATTAAGTTTGAACTGTGCGGTGCCGAAGTTTTTAAAGAAATTAACTTGTGGTTTCTGGGGTAGCAGGCCTGCAACGGTTTGTGCCAGTGCTATACCATCTCCTGTGCATACAATGTCCGCGTCCTTTGTTGGTCTTTCCAGGATACTATCACGCACAAAGCCACCTATAAGGTAGCAACTCACATTCATGTGGGCAGCCGCATCACCTATCAGTTTAAATAATTTAAGTTCTTCTGTGGAGCAAACAATATCCATGATCGGCTGCAAAGCTAAGATATTGGGTGGATAGGTGGATTTACCCCCTCAATATTTCCAGCCCACCATCCTCATTTATTCTAACCAGCCTTGAGGGCGCACGTATCGTATCATCATCCTGCCTGTATTTCACTGCATAGTCGGCACCCGTGATAATTGCTGGGTCTACCATTTTAAATATAGATGGGGTAGGCGCCCCGCTTATATTGGCAGATGTGGAGATAACAGGGTTTCTGAATCTTTTTATCAATGCCTTACAGAACGGATCGCTGGCAACTCTTATGGCTATACTGCCGTCCTTGTTCACCACATTTTCCGGGAACCCAAGCGCATTCTCG
>CAIJNJ010000552.1 GCA_903821975.1 uncultured Bacteroidota bacterium | reverse complement strand
TCCAATCCGTTTTGGTAGCGGCAATATGACGTGTGTAGTCGGTGTAATGACAGGAACGTTTACTGCACCAATGTCGGCTGGCATAGGAAGGCAAATTCAACCTACAGGAAGGTCTTTCTCATTACCCATGTGTACAGTGGGCATCTGGAAGGATGGGGTAATGATTGAAGAATATCTTTTTTGGGATAATCAGTCTTACATGAATCAAATTGGTTTGGGCAAATAAAAATCACAACTATGTTTTACGAAAATTATTATTGGGGAATGAATGCTATATGGTGGTTCCTATCCCATAGGGCTAATCTGTGCAAATGACTGCCTTGTATCTATAGAACTACCTATCAATGTGCTTAACTCTAATAATTTCCCATTTACCGGAGATCTGATGATCTTCTGGTCGCGTTCAATTTCTGCAACATGTAGTGCGGCTTTCGTTTGCTCCAATTTGCTTTTTGACACCGTAACACCAGCCTGTAACCTTTTAAGATTGGACTGAAAGGACTTAACGGCTGTATTCGCATCGTCTACTACCTGCTGTGTCTCCGCTCCCTTTGCCAATAATCTTTGTAGCCGCTGTAACTCTAATACTGCATTATTGTACTTTGCTTCATATTCTCCCACACTTGCTTCGTCTACCCTTATCTGATAGGCTTGGGTATTCACCTCGGTTGCCAGTTGTTTCACTTTTCCATCTTCCAGTTGATGATCTAACTCCAATATTGGTGTACCCTTGCTTACTGAGTCATTTTCCTTTTTCAGAATTTTTTGAACAATTCCGTTTACCGGAGATGATAACTGGACAATATCGCTTTCCGGCTCTATTTTGCCAATGCCTACTACCTGGTTAATAGTGCCAGCATCCTTGATTTTGTCTGCGGCAGTCTTTTCTTTTAACTGATTATTGCCACATGAGGTGATAATTGACAACAGTGATAACAGGAACACGATTCGTTTCATAATTGAAATTTATTTTTGAGCAATTTCCTCTTCTATCGGTTTATCAGATATACCACCATCTATAACATATATTATCCGATCAGCAAATGGAGTGAGGCGGGTATCATGAGTAACTACAGCCACGGCCTTACCCTGCTTGGCCAGTTGTTTCAATTCATTCATTACAATACCCACACTTTTTATGTCCAGCGAAGCTGTAGGTTCATCGCATAACATCATTTCGGGGTCGGTGACTAATGCCTAGCTATAGCTACCCGTTGTTGCTGGCCTCCGCTAAGGTCATTGCTCAGGTTTTTCATACGGTCGCCCATACCCACCTTTTCCAGCGCAGCAATAGCTTTTGTTCTTGCTTCATTTTCATTGATGCCTTGCAGAATTAGCGGCATCATTACATTTTCGAGAGCGGTGAGTGGAGCTATCAGATTGAACTTCTGGAAAACGAAGCCTATTTTTTTCAGTCTTATTTGTGCAAGACTTTTTTCATTCAACTCATTTACTTTAATGCCGTCAATCCACACTTCGCCAAAACTGGGATAGATAACGCAGCCTAACAGCGATAATAATGTGGTTTTTCCGGATCCAGACGGTCCAATAATAAGCGTAAGTTCTCCTGAACGGAGATCTACCGAGCTTGCTTGTAATGCGGTTATCACCGTGTCACCTGCTTTGTATTCTTTTCCGGCACCTATAACCTTCGCTACAATCTTATTAGCTGTCTGCATCAATGTCCCTGCATTATTCTCGTAAGTTACTGCATCTACAATTGGGAACCATTGATCCAAATCAGTTGTTAATAAATCTTCTCCCTCATTTCTGATATTATTTCGCCATTTTCATTCATCCATTCCGGCAGGCAGTAGAAATTGCCACGCACACCTTTCAATTTATACGGCACCAACCTGCCATGTTTCATAGCGGTATTCAGGAAAGCTGAGATATACTTTTCCACAATAAGGATGGTAAGCTGCTCAAAAAGGCGTTCCATTGGAAGGTCAAGGAAAAGGTATCCAGCGAGGAGATTATCAGGAGGCTAGCTGCCCAGGGGCTAAAAATTACTAATCAGAGAATGTCAGCCTTCTTCCGCAATCCTTTTTATTGTGGACTTATGGTGCATACAGCTTTGGAAGGACAGATAATAGAAGGTAATCATGAGAAGATGATCTCAAAAGAGCTGTTCCTCGAAGCGAATGACGTTCTATCTGAAAACAAGCAAGGTTATCGCACCAACCCTGAGAATGACGAAATACCGCTGAAACGGTTTTATAAGTGCGATGAGTGTGGGCAGTTTCTCAGGGCATATAAGGCTTACAAGAATCAGAAGTATTATTACAAATGCAATACTAAGGGTTGCAACTGCAATATGAGGGCTGATACCCTTCATGAACGTTTTGTGCAAACACTGTCTGAATACTGCCTTCAATTTGATGATGCGATGCAGTACCTGATAAAAGAGCAAATGATTGTGGAATACAATAAGTCAAATGAGCAGAAGGAAGAGAATATTCAGAATATCGAAAAGCAATTAGCGGAGGTAGACAAGAAGCTGGAACGGCTTGAAGAACGATTTGTATTGGAGGAAATAACCAAGGATATGTTCGATAAATTCAAGGCGAAATTCACTGACGAAAAGAAGGATATTGAAAAGGAACGGGCGAAATTTGGTAATAGGGTGTCGAACCTTGATTTATACATAGACACAGCCTTTAGAACAACCTCGAAACTCGCTCCAGAATGGGCTTCCGCTGATTACAATGACAGACAAGAACTTCAGTAT
>CAIJNJ010000551.1 GCA_903821975.1 uncultured Bacteroidota bacterium | reverse complement strand
GGAATATTACCATCATGAATTTACGCGGCTGAAAAACGGGCACTACTTCATACTGGCAGACGAATATCCTTTGTGGAAGCTGTCGGCCAATGCAGATAGCAATGTACTTCGCGATGCGCATACTATATATGATTCTGTAAACAAGGTGTATCGGCAGAAGGTAGAATTTGGTACGATCATAGAATATGATGAAAAAGGCAAAGTGCTTTGGTCATGGCGGTCTTCAACGTATTTCGAACAGTCCGACCTCAAGGATAAGATAAACGCTATCGGCAAATTCAGGGATATGCACGAAAATGCATTTTATTTTGATGAGCAGAAGAAAGAACTGTTAGTGAGTTTCAGAAACATAAGCCGCATACTGAAGATTCGTTATCCGGAGGGAACAGTTATTGCCGCTTATGGCAGTCATTACAAGGCGGGGTGCAATGTTGAGTCGGGAAATGATCTTTTCTGCAACCAGCACAGCGTGAAACGCTCCGCACAAGGATATATTTATTTGTTCAACAACAATTGCTGCAATAAAGAGGAGACGCCAAAGATCGTTATGATGGAAGAACCGTCATCTGTGGGTGGTGAGTTAAAAAAGAAGTGGGAATATTCCTGTGTTTTGGAAGGTTCATCTTTAAAGAGGCATCTCAAGTTCAGGTCCGGGGGCAATGTTATAGAATTACCTGACCATTCGGTTTTCACATCCCTTGCTACCGATCTTTACAGCAACATCTTTATTGTAAGCAAAGACAAAAAAGTACAGTGGAGCGCAATGCCCGAAAAATGGAATCAGCTTGAGTCTAAATGGGAGCCGGTTTTTCAGTACAGGGCCAGTATTATTATTGATCAAAAAGATAAAGAGCATTTAATATGGAATGGAACAGTAAAAAACTAAGCTTGTCTCTGCGCTATTGCGCTATGTGTTTATTTTTTGTGGTTTTATTTGAGGTATTTTTTTCAGGACGGGTACATGCGCAGATGTTTCCCGCAGAAGGAGGTAAATTGCATTATCGCATTACGCGACTATCAATCCCTCAGAAAACAAAAACTGCCGGATATATTTTTGAAATCGCAAGGGGCAATTATTATACAGACGATTCATTTCAAAAGAGAATAATCATAACAGTCGAAAGCAAAAACAATACAACCATTGCTGAAGTGCCCTCCTTTGGTGCGCAATATACCTGGCGGGTAAGAATATCCAATGCCGTTCCCGGTGGCGCTAAAAACGAATTGCATCATTTTAGTACTGGGATAATTCCTAATGTGGACACAAATGTATCGCGGTTACGTATACTTAAAAGCAATGACCTGTATAAGGATGCGTATGTCTTCGTGGATGGACAGCGAACACTTTATGATATGAATGGCCGCCCGGTCTGGTATCTGCCCGCGCTACCCGGATTCAGCAAAGAAAAATTGCGCGACTTACGCGATCTGAAACTTTCGCCAATGGGAACAATAACTTTTCTCCTGGACCAGCAGGCATATGAGATTAGTTATGATGGTGATATATTATGGAAAGGCCCTAATACAGGCGCTGTGAGTGGTAATCGGGTAGAGCATTATCACCACGAATTTACACGGCTCGCCAACGGTCATTATATGGTATTGGGCGATGAGAATGTACTGTGGGAATTACCACCATCCCAGGACTCCGTCTTAATGCGTGAAGACAAAGTGGTGTGGGATAAAACAAATAATACACTTAGCCAGAAAATGACTTTTGGCACGCTTATAGAATATGATGAGCATGGTAATGTGATTTGGTCGTGGAAATCGTCGGGCTACTTTAAGACATCAGACCTCTACACTCGTAAAACTCCAATAGGGCTCTATGATATAGATACTCATGAAAATTCATTCTTTTTTGATGAGAAGGACAAGGCCGTCTACATTAGTTTCAGAAATATCAGCAGGGTAGTCAAAGTAAGTTACCCGGATGGGAAGGTAATCGGCGTATATGGCAACATCTATCAACCAGGGCAAACATCGAACGATAAAGGGTTGTTTTGTTACCAGCACAGTTGCAGGCGTGCTCATAACGGGTACTTGTATCTATACGACAATAACAGTTGCAATCCCGGTGGATTCCCTAAGATACTCATGATGAAGGAGCCCTTATCCGACAAAGAAAAGATTAGCTCCGTTTGGGAGTTCGAATGTAATAATGAAATGAGATCTGAGAAAAAACAAACTGGCGATAAATACACCACCGGTGGTAATGTGATAGAATTGCCCGACAGCTCAATATTTGTTTCTATGTGCAGTGGCTATAGCCAGCTATTCATCGTTAACCGGGAGAAGAAAGTGATATGGGCTGCTGTCCCGGAAAAATGGGACCCCAATGAAAAGACCTGGGGGGGAACAACTCAGTATCGGGCCAGTATGATCAATAACAGTCGCGAGCTCGAAAATCTGGTGTACAATACCGCTAAAAAATAAATAATTTAGTTATTACCAACCAACTGTCCTATAAGACTTGTCTTTATAGTTTAATAAGTTGAATTTATTTTTTATTAACATTTGGTTAATAAAGCGGGCAATGATCTATTTTATCGTTGTTTTTTTTGCTTATGATTGTAAATGGGAAAAAAATTAAATTATCTTTAAAAAGTTTTTACGCTGCGTAAAAGCATCATAGCTAAAAACAAATTCATAGACAAACAAATTTATTGGCAAACAAATTTATTCAATTACATAGTGGTATGAGAAAAATTCTATCCTGCTCTCTTCGTATTCTACTTATTGCTTTTTTATTATTGTTGACAAATGCGAACCTGTATGCCTCCCACATCCTTGGTATGGACCTCTACTATACCTGGGTTTCAGGAAAT
>CAIJNJ010000550.1 GCA_903821975.1 uncultured Bacteroidota bacterium | reverse complement strand
TCCCCAACTTGTCCTGGAGTTGTTTCATCATATCCAGGTGGGAGTGAAGGGTAGGGAGCGCGTCTGTGATAAGCGCTTTAAGGTCTGCGTCTTTTACGCTGTTTTGGTTGTTTTCAAAAAGGTCAATAGCATCTTTATGACCGTCTACCATTTTATCGGCCCACGCTTTGTCCCAGTCGTTTCCCTTGCTGTTCTTATTCAATGAGGCCACGGCATCATCTCCTTTGCCATTATCGTTATCAGGCAGGGTATAGCCTTTTTTGGTTGCATACTCTTTTACTTTGGCTCCCAGTTTTTTATGGTCAGCGATCATCATTTTGGCATGGGCTTTCAGTTCTTTGTTGGTACCGTTATCCCAGCCGGCCTGCAGTATCCTCAGTTCTTCCATGTTGGCAAGTGTAGCCTTTACCACAAAATTTGAATCAGTATTGCCTGCAACAGCATTTTTTACGTCATTGGCCATATTTTGTGCGCCTTGCTTTACATCCTGCACAGCGGTGTCAATTTTTGCTTTAACAGTGCTTGTTGAATCCGTAGTGTTGGTTGTGCTGCTGCCTGAATTATTGCAGGCGCTTACTGATAATAAGCATGCAGCCAATAAAATACGGAGTGTGTTTGAGTTGTTCTTTTTCATAATAAATGGTTTTTTGAGAATGGTCTTAAAAAAATTGTGCCGCGGTTTGGTTGACAGGTTCCCTTCGACTTCGCTCAGGATGACAGGAGATAAGTTGATAGGAGATAAGAGATAAGTTGACAGGTTCCCTTCGACTTCGCTCAGGATGGCAGGTTGATAAGGTGATAAGTTGCTAAGAGATAAGTGATAGGTTTCCTCGGCTTCGCTCAGGATGAGATTGATGTTTGATGTTTATTGGTTAATTTACATGCGATGAAAAATGCTGCTGTATTCCTTGTTCTGCTTTTGTCGGGAACTATTCCCATATGGGCGCAATGCCCGTCTAATAAGGGGCAACTGGAGGTGGCGGTGAGTTATGGGCTGCTAAGCGTAGATCAGTTGTCGCAAAAAGTAACCGGTGACAATAATCCGGGGAGTAAAAACATCACTTACAATTCCGGAGCACCATTTGTGACGGTAAGATACTTCCTGTACAACAGGTTGGCTATAGGTTTTGCCGCCGGCAGCAGTTCTGAACGCTGGCAGTATAATGATGTGTATACACCTTCTACTATTATCAGCCAAAGCAAGCAAAGCGCTACAACGGTGGCTTGTGAAGTATACTACATTTATGTTTTCAGGAAGTATTTTGAGGCGTATACTTTGGCCGGTTTCGGGTCATCGTTTACGAGTACGGAGACAGTAACGAATGCAACGGCCACTGCATCTGCAACCACGGTGAATACCAGTACCGCAGGCGTTAAAGCGCAGTATACACCAATAGGGGTAAGGGTCGGCGGAAAGCTAGGTGCGTTCGCGGAACTAGGAATTGGCTATAAAGGGGTTTTCAATTTCGGGGTTTCGTATAAGTTTGGACCGGCGAGTTGGTGGAAAGAGGAGAAGTAGGGTGCCGGGAAAATTTCTCGCAAAAGCGCAGAGGCGCAATCATAAGGAGTGTTAATGGCATCGTTTAAAGCGCGCCAATATTATACAAATTGAAAGTCAAAATCCGTTATGCACATCACATTCAACCCCTTTGGGGTTGTGTAAATGAAACCTCATCATACCCTGAGTTTCACTCAGGGCTATAGACATTTAAGCCTTTCAGGCTAATTTAATTTGATGCAGGCTTTGGGTGTTGAAATGATATTATTTGCCGGACGCGAGCAGGTTGTTGATGATGGTTTTAATGTAGTTACTGCCTCCATTAGCATATATGAATCTGTGGCCTCCTGTCTCTACACTTTCGAAGTGCCATCCCGGCGCTTCCTTTTTATGTTGCTCGTAGGTGGCTTTCACGTCAGTATATGGAAAAACAGGGTCGTCTTTTGCGTTAACAGAGAAAAGTGGTTTTCCTTTAGTGATGTTATTGAATTTAATGGAGGCACTTGTGGAGCGTGGCATAGCGGAGAATGTATAGAAACCGGCAAACATCTCCGGCCTGTTGTTTATGAACCAAAAGGTGGCATTGCCGCCCATGGAAATACCGCCGAGATATACCCGCTTCTTATCGATGTTGTAATCCTGCTCCACCTGTTTGAGGATGGTAATAATGTTTTCAAAGGCGGCTTCCTGGCCTGACCATTTGAAGTCCTGGCGGGCAAAAGGAAAGATAATAATGGTACTGCAGGCATCCGCAACTGAGAAAACAGGTTCACTGGCTATAGCCGGGTCTTTATATTGAAAACTGTCTTTGGCTAAAATGGCACCATGCAGGAAAACGACAGCAGGTATAGCTTTTATAGGGTTGTATGACTTTGGTATATAAACAAGATAAGGGACACTTACAGCGCCCGCTTGTGAGAAATAGAGCGCATAGCCGGGCTTTTTATCGGTGGCATTGCGTTTTATTGTGCTCAGCCATTCTTCGCTCGTTTGGGCAGATGTGGTGAGTGATAGCAGGATGATTGCGGCTGTAAAAACGAAACGCATACTCAAGTGTTTTTGCAGGTGTAAGTTAACGTTTATTACGAGTAGTATGAATTATGCAGTTAAGAACCACCCCAGTTGCTTCGGCATTCGCCTCATCAACATCCCCTCCTTGAAAAAAGGAGGGGAGTGTGTTATTTGGGGATATTAAATGCAGATCATTGAACTTTTAAATATTCAGTGTAGTATTTACTGTTTTTCCGGGCGAGTTCTCCGCATATTTCGATTATGTCTTTTTGCCATTGTTTCTTTTTCGCGAAACGCTTAAGATCGTCGGCGGTGGCGGAGCCCATGTGGCCGCTGCTGCGGATCTGTGCATAAGCAATGAGCACGGCCATTTGGCGGGCAACGGCTGAGAATGAGCTGAAGTCATTGCCGAAGTCTGCAAGTGTCATTTTATCTGATACCAGTTGCAGCTCGCGAACCATGTACCACTTATCTGCAATGTTGACCGATGACATGAATGCAGGCGAGTTGAACTGCATCAGGTATGTAGCCATATTCACGCGGTCCGCATCATTTTTGAAAGCGGGTTGTTTTGTTTTTATTACTGTGCTGTAGCACGATTTGCGTGTTTCTTTAACATCGATCAGGTAATGTTTTTCCTTTATTTTGCTGTAACACAGCACACAGTACCGCTCCAGCCCGAGGCTGCCTGTGCCGGCAATTCGAAATGCGGCATCGCGGAAGATGAGATGCTGAAAATGCGGGTTGTTGCTCAGTAGCTTTTTTACGCCGGCATAAACATTTGATTTGCGGCTGTCATCAAGCGCCATGAAATGAACATTGTCGCATTTAAGCAGCAACGCCCCTTTATGTTTGTACGTACGTTTTGCGATAAACGACTGCCGGTCGAAGGTGCTTACCTGGTGAAAATATTTTTTGAACTCGCCATGAGCAACTTGTTCTTCCAGCATCAGCGCTTTTCCCTCCTGCAAGGTGGCGGTGTAGTCGGCCATGATATCGTGCACCAGTTTGTGAAGCGGTATGCCAGACACTTTCATTTGTCCTGCTGCAATAATGATGCTGGTGATAAACCGGGCTATTTCCGGTTCGGGCCCGGCAAGTATGGCTTCGTCAAAATCATTCAGGTCGAAATATACCAGCCTGTTCTCTCCTTTGTAGGACCCGAAATTTTCGAAATGAAGATCGCCGCAGATCCATGTTTTTACTTTCGGTTTGTATTTATAGAGCTTTACAAAGTCCTCTGCAAACAGATGGCAGGTGCCCCGATAAAAACGGAATGGGCTTTCCCTCATTGCCCGCCATTTCAGTTCATGAAGGGTGGGGGATAAACCTGCATTATATTCATTGATCCTTTTTATTACTGAGGCCATGTATGAACCGGTTCTTCGACTTCGCTCAGAATGAATATCTAAGAGATTTGCCGCGTTTATTGTTTGTAAATTTAATATTGTCTTAGTGAAAAATTTACATGAGCGGCATTTAATCGCAAACAATCATAAAAAGTTAACATTGAATAAGATTACAGATCAGGAAATAATTGAAATGCTTGCCGAATGCAGAAAAGGAATTTAATAATGTTCCCTTAGCGCATGGATAATGATCGTTTTGTTTGTGATCTCATATATTACCCGGTGTTCGCGATTTATGCGCCTGGACCACATGCCGGTAAAGTTATGTTTTAGTGGCTCCGGCTTTCCTATCCCCCGGAAAGGGTCGTTCTGTATGTTTTCTACTATTAGTCTAACCCGTTTGAGTATTTTATGGTCTTGTTTTTGTTTCCAGTAATTAAGATCCTCGATCGCGTGAGGCGAAAAAATCACTTCCATATATCGTCCAGGGTTACTTTCACGCCCTTGTTTTCGCTAATCTGCTTCCGGCTTTCTTTCAGTCTTTTCGACATTGCAGAATCAGATAATTCTGTGCTATCTGTTTTTTTTGCTGATGTCAAAACTCCGCGTACCTTTTTTAGGATCTTTTCGCTGTTGATCTCAGTAAGTAAGCGGATAAGCTCGATTTTCTCTGCCTGAATATTCATAATACAAAAATAAGATTTTTTTAGAAATGGGATTTAATATTCCACGCTGTTGGTTATAATTCCGATTTCCGCAATAAATATTTTCCGAGCACGTCGAATTCCATATTCACTTCACAGCCTTGTTCTATGGTATCAAAGTTGGTATGCGTGTATGTGTAAGGGATAATAGTTACGGTAAGTTCATCCTTGCCTACATTGAATGCGGTGAGGCTTACGCCATTGATGCAGATGGAGCCTTTCTCAATAACAAGGGCGGCAAAGCTTTTTGGAAAGCGGAAGCGGTATAACCAACTGCCTTCGAGTGTCTGCTTTTCGATACAGGTTGCGGTGCAATCTACATGACCCTGAACAAAGTGACCATCGAGGCGGTCGCCAAGTTTCAGTGCGCGCTCAATATTGATCTTATCGCCTTTTCGCCAAGTATGCAGGCTGGTTTTAGCCAGTGTTTCTGCTACGGCAGTAACTCTGTATGCGTTGCCTGTAATTGCGACAACTGTGAGGCATACGCCATTGTGCGATACGCTCTGGTCTACCTTCAGTTCGGGAGTGATGCTGCTTTCTATAGTAAAATGAACATTGGAGCCTTCGTGTAAAACATCAGCAATAGTGGCCACTGTTTCGATTATGCCTGTGAACATAGCTGCAAAACTATTGTTTTAAGATGGCGCTGCCAAGGTGCGTGGTAATGCCGGTATCGCTGGCTACCTGGAAATAAAAATGCAAAACCGTAGGAGAGTCAAGCCTGTCCCTGTTTATGTAGCCGCTGAGGGTATCTACAGGACGGCAAAATATCTGTCCCTGGTTTGGAGTTGCGGTATCGCCGGCATTAGTGTCGACAGTAGCCTGGAAGCCGGGGAGCGCGGTAAGCGATATGCCACCGCCACCACCGCAAATGCCTGTAAGCGTCATTTTGGTGTGTGAACTGGAACTAATAGTTATAAGAAAGCTATCTGCGCCAATAAAAAGTGTGTCGCTGTAAATGGAATCGTGGTACATGTACGTGCCTACAAACAGGCTGTTGGGATAGAAACAGACTGTGCTATCCGGTTTGCCGGGAAAACCCCAGTTGTAATTTACAGCAGTAGGGTCGTTACAGTAAGGGTTGGTGAGGCGCGGATCTGTATATGGCTTGGGGTCTTTCCATTTTGCGCATGAAAGGAACAATG
>CAIJNJ010000549.1 GCA_903821975.1 uncultured Bacteroidota bacterium | reverse complement strand
CATCTTTTCTTTATTTGCGCTTATAAGAAGGCATGCGAAATGGTTGATATGGCCAGCAATTATAGGCGCCAGTTTCATGATAGCGGATAGTCTCATCACACCACCCATATCGGTAACATCGGCTATTGAAGGGCTAAGGGATGTGCAACCCGGTATACCCATTCTCCCTATTACCATCGGAATTCTCGTGATCTTATTTCTTTTCCAGCGTACGGGCACCGGCAGTATAGGCAAGTTTTTCGGCCCGGCTATGATCGTCTGGTTTGGCATGATCGCCATACTTGGCTGCTCGTTTTTGGCAAAGGACATTTCAGTGCTTAAGGCGATAAATCCAATGTATGCATTCCGGCTTGTAACAGAATATCCCGGTGGTTTTTGGGTGTTGGGCGGTGTATTCCTTTGCGCCACAGGGGCTGAGGCATTATATGCCGATATGGGCCATGTAGGCAGGAAAAACATACAAATGGCCTGGATATCCATAAAGATCGCACTTCTGTTGTGCTATTTCGGAGAAGCGGCCTTACTTAAAAACCATATAGGTCAAACATTGAGCAGCGTAGATCCATTTTACGACCTGGTACCCAAATGGTTCCTTATCCCCAGTATTATCGTTTCCACACTCGCAACCATAATAGCCAGCCAGGCCTTAATAAGCGGAACCTATACCCTATTCAATGAGGCCATCCGGCTGGATGTTTGGCCCAAATTGCGCACTGCATTTCCTTCAGAATTAAGGGGCCAGGTATATATCCCGGCTATTAACTGGATGATGATGGCGGGTTGCATAGGCATGGTGCTGTATTTCAGGGAATCGAGCAATATGGAAGCCGCTTTTGGTTTATCAGTTACACTTACCATGCTTATGACCACGGTACTACTGAGCTATTACCTCCATACAAAACGGTATCCCAAGCTTTTCACCTATACTATACTCATTTTGTACCTGTGGATAGAGATCACGTTTTTGGTGGCCAACATGAAAAAGTTCGAACACGGTGGCTGGCTTACGATGTCGATAGGCTTACTCCTAATAACAGCCATGTACATATGGCAGGCAGGCAGAAAACTTAAGGGCAGGTTTAAAAAATATCTGCGACTGGATAAGTACATACCAAAAATAGCCCAGCTAAGTAATGACACTTCGATACCAAAATATGCCACACACCTCGTATACATGACACTCGCTGAAAAACCGGGGGCGATAGAACAGCGAATTATAGAATCTATTTTCTACCAGCAGCCTAAGCGTGCTGAGATATACTGGCTGGTTCATGTTGAAGTAGATGACGCCCCATATACAATGAGCTACACTACCAAAGTGCTCGCGCCTCACGATCTTATTTATGTACAATTCAGGCTCGGATTTCGTATTGTACCGCGCATCAACCTTTTTTTTAAAAAGATCGTAACAGATATGGTCGCAAATAACGAGTTGCAATTTGAGAATAAATACTGGAAAGTTGATGAGCATGGAATTTGCGGTGATATTCGTTTCGTGGTCATGAAAAGCTTTTTATCTTTCGAAAACCAGCTTCCGTTTTGGAAAAATATGCTGATGCGGTTGTATTTTATTTTTGACAAAATAAGCTTGCCTGACCCCGAAGCATTTGGCCTTGATTATAATAACGTTGTTATCGAACGTGTGCCATTGATAATGCAGGATTCAAAAGACATTCACCTGAAAAGGGAAACAGAGGATGAACTGATAGAGCGGCAATTGTAATAATGATATATGGAGGAAGAAAAACAAACCCCGGAACATTTTCTAGAGCTTATCCGCAAGTCAAAGCGCGGGAAGTTCAAGATATATATAGGCATGAGCGCGGGCGTGGGTAAAACTTACCGTATGCTACAAGAGGCCCATGCGCTATTGCAAAATGGCATAGACGTACAGATCGGATTTATAGAACCACACAACAGGAAAGAAACGGTGGCTTTAATGGAGGGTATCCCGGCCATACCACGTTATTCGGCATTCTATAAAGGAAAATTGGTAGAAGAAATGGACCTGCAGGCGATATTGAATGCACATCCCGATGTGGTATTGGTTGATGAACTTGCACATACAAATGTTCCTGGCAGTAAAAATGAAAAACGCTGGCAGGATGTAATAGACATACTGAATGCACACATAAATGTGATCAGTGCGGTCAACATACAGCATATTGAGAGCCTTAATGACGTAGTAAAAACGATCACTGGCATTGAAGTAGCAGAGCGCATACCCGATAAGGTTTTAAAAATGGCTGATGAGGTGGTTAACATTGATCTTACCGCCGATGAGCTTATAGACAGGCTAAAGGCCGGAAAGATATACAGCCCTGATAAAGTAGAAACGGCGCTTAATAATTTCTTTAAATCGGATAGTATACTGCAGCTCAGAGAACTTGCCCTAAAAGAAGTAGCCGGGCAAATAGAAAGAAAGGTAGAAAATGAGGTACCAAGAAGTGTATCATTCCGGCATGAAAAGATACTTGCCTGTATAAGCAGCAACGAGATCACCTCTAAAATAGTTATAAGGAAAACAGCACGGCTCGCCAGCTATTATAATGCACAGTGGTACCTGCTTTATGTGGAAACGCCCAATGAAGATCCCAATAAGATACCGCTGGATAAGCAACGGCACCTGATCAACAACTTTAAGCTGGCCACTGAGCTTGGTGCAGAAGTTATCAGATTAAAAGACATTAAAGTAGCAACTGCCATCACACGCATTGCTGAAGAGAAAAATATCACAACGGTGTGTATCGGTAAGCCAACATTAGGCCTTATTGAGATCATCCTGGCCACAAACGTATTCAACCAGTTGCTTAAAAAGCTTTCCAATAATAATATTGACCTAATAATAATGTCTTAAAGATGGCTTTATCCATAAAATCAAAGATAGCGGCGGGAATTGGAATATTGTTTGCTCTGTTGCTCACAGTAAGCATTCTTGCTATTGTTTTTATTAACCTGCTTTCTTCAAAGACAGAAAAGCTATTGACCGCTAATTACAACACTATCCGTTATTGCAGTGAAATGTCTGATGCGCTTGATGAGATCAATATCAGCCCGGCAGCGCTTACCAAATTTGAAATAAACCTGAAAGCGCAGGAGAATAATATTACAGAGCCCGGCGAAGATGTTGCCACAAAACAACTAAGGACATATTATGACCAGATAAAAAGCGGCGAACAAAACCCCGAATTATTGCATAAAATAAATAAAGAGATCTATGAAATATACCTGCTTAACCAGAAAGCCTTAGAACAAAAAAATGCGAATGCATTAAAAACAGCAGCCAATGCAAAACTTTGGCTTACGATACTCACAACGGTTCTGGTATTGATAAGTTTTACTCTTGTGGTTAATTTCCCGGGCTATATTGCCAACCCGATAAGATTACTGACAGAGGGTATAAAAGAGATCGCTCAAAAGAATTATGAGAAGAGGATATACATTGACAACAAAGATGAATTTGGCGAAATGGCTAACGCCTTTAATTTAATGGCCAACAAGCTATACGAATATGAGCACAGCAACCTCTCCAGAATAATGTTTGAAAAGAAACGGGTAGAGACCATCATAAACCAGATGGAGGATGCGGTAATCGGCTTAGACGCGGGCAATAAAGTATTATTTATTAATCATAAAGCCGAAGAACTCTTTAATCTAAAGGAAGCAGGAATAATAGGTAAGAACGCGCCTGACGTAGCATTACATAATGACCTGTTACGTACTGTGTTGCAAAAAGATGCAAAACAGCGGCCATTGAAGATCATTGTTGATAAAAAGGAAAGCTATTTTTCGGTTGATTACAGGACCGTATTCAGTGAAGGGGTAAATATCGGCGAAGTGCTTTCTCTCCGGGATATCACATCATTTAAAGAACTGGACATCTCTAAAACCAACCTGCTGGCAACCATCTCTCATGAACTGAAAACTCCTATCTCTTCTATAAAGATGAGCACTCGCCTCATTAATGACGATAGAATTGGTGGATTGAACGCAGAACAAAAGGAATTGATAAATAACATTGATGAAGATGCAGAGCGGTTATTGCGCATAACAGGCGAGCTGCTGAATATGACCCAGATAGAGACCGGCAATATCCAGTTGAAACTTCAAAAAGTGGATCCCAATAATATTGTTACAAATGCGGTAGCCGCTGTCCAAGTACAGGCTGACCAAAAAAAGATAAAAATAGAAGTTGACAGCCCGCCCGGCTTGCCACCTGTGCATGCAGATGAAGATAAAACATCATGGGTGCTCATTAATTTTCTTACAAATGCCATTAAATATACCGGTGACAATACCAGTGTAAAGATCAAAGTGAATCTTGAGAAAGATCATGTGCGTTTTTCGGTGACAGACCTTGGTATTGGCATAGAAGAAAAATACCTTTCACGAATATTTGACCGCTACTTCAAGGTGCCCGGTGGCCTTGAGAAAAGCAGCACCGGCCTGGGTTTGGCCATATCCAAAGAATTCATTGATGCGCAGGGAGGTAAGATCGATGTGAGTAGCGAATATGGTAAAGGCAGCACATTTAGTTTTTCTCTTCCGGTATAGATACAGTTATTTAACATTTATAGATTATGTTATGTGGTAAAGAGATAGTATTTTTCACTATCGAATTAGCACTATGGCTGTACAAGGAATACCCGTTTTAAATTATCATGCAATAGATAATACCGACAATATTAACTCATCCCCGAACGTATCTGTATCATTAGCCTCATTTCGTGAGCAAATAAGCTGGCTACATAATGAAGGTTATAAATCCGTAACAACCGAAGAATTAAACGAGTTGCTCTTTAAAAGAAAACCGGTACCCGGCAAACATGTGCTGATCACATTTGATGATGGATATTATTCCCTATACAAGTACGCACTCGGGATATTATCGGAATATGGTTTTACGGCTACGCTGTTCTTATCGACATCATTTATCGGAAAAACGTATGACCAGGGTGATTTCGGATTTGTAAACCATGACCGGCAACTTACCTGGCAGGATGTATGTAGTCAAACTAAAGTGGACTTCTTGTTAGATAGTGTTTCTTGATTTTTTAAAGTTAAAAAAAGTTTTTAGTTTTCAAGTGATAGGGGTTAATTT
>CAIJNJ010000548.1 GCA_903821975.1 uncultured Bacteroidota bacterium | reverse complement strand
GAGGAACAAGGCCGCTTTACTGCGGTTCAAGATCAGGTGTATGGAGGACAGCTTTATGGACATTGTAGGCAGGGTGAAATTCCTGACGGATCTTACGCCAGAAGAGCGGTATCTACACTTCCGGGACAACAATGCAAATCTTATACAACGGGTGCCTCAAAAATACATTGCTTCCTATTTATGTATTACCCCTGAATCTCTTTCCAGGATCAAAGCCCGGTTAGTTAATAATTGAGCAGATTTTGTTATCCGCTTGCGAAATTATCTTATGTTAATTTTCCCGGCAACAAAAAGGTCATTCCTTTGCTATGCCATAGCTGCTGCAATTCAGCAATATTATTTGGCTCCAAAATGCTTATGTCTTTTTTATCCGGGTTTGCATATAATGCTGCGGACTCGGATTCTTTACGCCTTGAAAAAATAGCTGCTATTCTTATATCAGGGTCTTGTTGCCTGGCAGGGATAGGATGGACAGTTATGTATTATTTCATTTTCGGGTTAACAGTGACAACGATACTACCCTTCACATTTGTCGTAATTGTGGGTTCTGCGATCATTATTGCGCATAAAACAAAAAATCATTACTGGGCTGTATATGCGCAAATCATTTGCATTATGTACATAACAACATTCCTTCAGTGGAGTATCGGGGGTGTTTTTGATTCCGGGTTCGTAATGGCATGGGCATTCTGTGGGCCAATCACTGCGCTAACCTTCTTTTCATTAAGGCAGTCCACGTTTTGGTTTTCTCTATACCTGCTCAATATTTTTATTACCGTACTCTTCAATGATCATTTTTCGGCACATGCATTGTTAATCAGCGAGCATATAAAAATCCTCTTCTTTGCAATGAACATAAGTATCCCGAGCCTGGCGATATTTATTTTCGCACGGTATTTTATTGCAAATACTATGAAAGAAAGGGAACGTGCCAATGGCTTATTATTAAATATTCTCCCAGATGACATTGCAAATAAGCTAAAATCAAATGTTGGATCAATTGCACAACGTCATGAGGAGGTTTGTGTGCTGTTTGCAGATATTGTTGGGTTCACCAAATATTCGGCTACCGTAACACCTGAAGAATTAGTGTCTAAGCTGGATAATATATTCAGCAAATTCGACACACTTGTTTACAAATACAAGTTAGAAAAAATAAAGACGATTGGGGACGCATATATGGTCGCGGCGGGAATACCGGTAAAAACAGAAAATTGCGCAGAGCGAATTGCAGATATGGCATTGAATATGCATGAAATCGTGGGGGAAATCCCGAAAGGGCATGACTCAAATTTCACTATTAAGATCGGCATGCATTGTGGCCCTGTTGTTGCCGGTGTTATAGGCACCAGTAAGTTTGCTTACGATCTGTGGGGAGATACAGTCAATATAGCCAGCAGGCTGGAGTCAACCTGTGAAGAGGGAAAAATACAGGTTAGCAATAGTATGAGATCAGTGCTGGATGATAAATATAATTTGCAGAAAAGAGGTGAGATCGAAACCAAAGGGATAGGGATGATAGAAACCTACTATCTTTTAGGCAGAAAGAACAATTAGATGTATCAAGCTTCCTTTTACCTGCTCAAAATATTTTTAAACCTTTTCACATCAACATCCGGAAGTAATGGCGTACCATGCACCAAATGCTGCGCAAACTGGTGTGCAAAATAGGGCGCTACAGAACAGCCCTTAGTACCCATACCATTAAATATGCCTATTGATGGCATCAACGGATGCAAGCCCACAAAAGGTTTCCGCTCCACATTTACCGGTCTTGCAGCAACGAGGTGATCGACTATCGTGAAAGGCAGCTTCAGCCAGTAATTCAAATGCTCTTCTGTCTGCTTACGAAAAGAAGCTGAAGGGAGCATATCGATAAACTTCCAGTCGTGGGTAGCACCTATCCAGAACAGGCCATCATGCCAGGGTACAATGTTTATCCCCTGCTTGTATATTTTATTTGCAGGCAAGCCGGGTATCGATGCGATCAGCGCCTCGCCCTTGTCTTTTGACCATGGTAGCATATTGAAGTAAGGGTTATCTGCACCTACTGCCCCATCGCAATAGATGATCTTCTCCGCCAGAATACCTTTATAAGAAGCACTCCCCTCATTTATTAAACAATCATTATGACTGAATTTAGCTTCCAGCAGCGCATTATTAGCTACAAGGTACGCTCGCCATGTATCCAGGAGAGCCTTGATATCCACAAGAAAACAAGGGTCGATTTCTCCGATACCATAATTAAAGCGGAAGTGTTCCGCCCAATTGCTTTCATCAGCCTGCCTGAGGTATTCTTTTTCATCTCCCGTTCGCTCATTAAACACTTGTGCCGCATCTCGTGTCAAATGAAAATCAAGGATGTTGCATTGGCTTATTACCGGAATACTAAACTCCCTTTCTATTTCATTGTAGGTGTTCTTTGCAAACGGCAGTAGTTCATCTATCATCCACGTCTTCACCAGTCGTTTCCCGGTAACAGGGTTAATGATACCACTTGCCACTTTACTTGCAGCAGCGATATTACCATCATCAACTACCACCACTGTTTTGCCCGATTGGATAAGACTGCGACTAAGGAGTGTACCGCTAATACCCTGCCCTATTATGAGATAGTCGGCCCGCATTATGCTATCTCGCCTTTAAATACAAACGTGGCCGGGCCTATAAGTATCACATCTGTGGCTGATGTAGGTGTGTTCTTGGTAAATGACACCTTTAGATGTCCACCGGGAGTTTCTATATCTGTTATGTATGAGCCCGTGGCATTGCAGGTAGCTGCAATTGCAGCGGCAGTAACCCCTGTGCCACAACTTAGGGTTTCATCTTCTACCCCTCTTTCATACGTTCTCACAGAAAGTTTACCATCCCTTAGCGCTACAAAATTGGCATTGATACCATCGGGTTGGAATTGCGGCAGGTTGCGTATCGCTTTCCCTTCATGGTAAACATCTATATCCTTCATATCCTTTACCCAAACTATATAATGAGGAGACCCTGTATTCAGTATTGTGAAGCCTTTCTGTATGTTCACTTCCTTTACATCCTGCATGTGCAGGCTAATGAGGCCAGTTGCATCTATCGTAGCGGTATGCTCGCCATCAATAGCAAGAAACCGTGCGGTATTACCGATCATTCCCAGCGACTTCGCAAAGGCAGTGATACAACGCCCCCCATTACCGCACATCGTGCTTTCCTTTCCGTCAGAATTATAATATACCATCCTGAAATCATAACCATCGGCATGCTCCAGCAACATCAGTCCGTCCGCACCTATGCCCATATGCCTGTTGCACATAAATGCAACCTGCTCTGTAGAAAAACGGAGCGCCTCATCCCTGTTATCAAACAGGATGAAATCATTACCCGTGCCATGGTATTTGTAGAATGTCATCGTATTGATTTTCTCATTTTTCAACTCTTACGTCACTGCGAGGAACGAAGCAGTCTCACGAAATCAGGGTTATATTACGTGAGATTACTTCGCCGCAGCTTACCCACAAGGCTGTCTCTGCGGCTCGTAATGACGATCCTATTAATTGCCTTCATACCCCACATCTTCCAGCAACCCTCTGCCATCGGCCGCCATAGTTGCCAGTTCATCGCAGCGGTTATTCCACTTATTATCGGCATGGCCTTTTACCCATACAAATTTTATACGGTTCTTCCGGTAATATTTCAGGAACTCCGCCCAAAGATCGGCATTCTTCTTTCCGGCATATCCCTTTTTCTCCCAGCCAAACACCCACTTCTTCTCCACCGAATTTACGATATAAGCCGAATCTGTGTATATGGTAACATCAAGTCCATCCCGGGTAAGTAATTTCAAAGCAGCAATAACCGCCATAAGCTCCATACGGTTGTTGGTAGTATGCTTATAACCCTGCGATATTTCCTTTACCACGCTACCCCAATGCAATACCGCACCATAGCCCCCCGGCCCTGGATTGCCGCGCGCAGCGCCATCTGTATATATAATGAGTTGAGACACTTTATAAATTCAAAAGTAAAAAAGTAAAAATTCAAAAGCAGAACACCCAACTTTTGGGGTTTGACCCTCTACCGGCAGGCAGGTTATCCCTTTTGACTTGAAATTATTATTCCCAGCGGAAAGTTTTAATGGCAATACCATAAATAATAACGCCCCAAACCAGCAATCCGGCAATATCCATTCTTATCGTCCAGAAGTTAGCGCCATCAAAGGATATTTTGCGCATAGCGTCGTTCAGGAAAGAAAGTGGTAAAGCCCTGCATAACGGCTGCATCCATTTAGGGAAATTATCAATGGAAAAGAAGGTGCCCGAAAGGAGCATCTGTGGCATTACAATAATATTAGACAACATCGGAATGGCTGCATCGCTTTTTATCACACTGCTCACAATAAAACCCAGCCCCATAAAAATAAGTATGGACAAGGCTGATATCAGGAACATGCTTAAGAAAGTGAATATACCGTTATACAGCGTAAACCCAAATGCAAAATAGCCCACAGAAACGATCACTACCACACTAAGCAGTTGGAATATCATGCGTGCGATACCCTCGCTTATCACAATGATCTCTTTGCGCACGGGAGTGGCGAAAAACCTTTTCAGTACCAGCGTCTGGCGCAGGTTAAAAAATACAAAGGCTGTACCAAATACCCCTGATGCCAACAATGAAAAACTAAGCTGCCCGGGAAGAATAAAGTCAATGGTCTTATAATCGCGCACCGCTGACACATGCATATCCACACTTACCAGTTCCTGTTGCCGTTTTTGTATCTCAGCATCGGTCTGCGATACAATGCCGGACAGTATACTCTGTAATTGTTTGGCTTTATCCATTTCAGATGATGCCGCGTTTAAATGTATCTTATACTCCGGCTTCACCCCTTCGATCTGCTTTTGAATGTCGATAGTTGCAACTATATCTCCTTCTTTCAGCATCTTGTTAATTGACGCAGAATCTTTCGAAACCCACTTTAACACAGGCACTTTATGTAATATACCGTACAGCATATTGGTAGTATCGCTGCCCGGGGCAGCCGCCACCTTTATGCTAAAGCCGGAGCTACCACCCATAGTACCAAAAACAAGTATAAAGACAAGGGGGAAGCCAAATGCAAAAAATATAGCAGAGGGGCTCTTGAAAATACCTTGCAAACTGGCTTTTATCAGGGCTAGCATTGCCCGCGCATTACTGTATTGTGCCATAGGCTGAATTACGTTACTGTAAAGGTAATAAAACCCACACCGAAGAGGCCGGACTTTATTTATTAAATAATATCTTAAAATAAAACGAAGGCTTGCTTAGCTGCTCCCGCAGGTCCATATCCGTAAACATGCAGCTAATAGTGTTTCGCAGGGAGGGGCTTTTGTATGCCTTATTCACTACAAAATTGAATAACCATGGGTATTTACACAGCCGTTGCAACGTGGCGCTTATCTTTAATTCGTCACCAAGCCTTTTATATACCACATCATCATAGGCAGTTTTAAGGAAAGCAGCAGAGTAATTACTTTGCTCCATGGCTTGCTGTATGGCCATCGCCGCAAGCATACCACTGTATAGCGCATTCCCTATTCCTTCCCCGCTAAACGGATCTATGAGACATGCCGCATCGCCTGTAAGCATAAAATTATCGCCTGATAGTTGTTGCTTTTCCATAGCAAGCGGCAAGCCCCAGCCTTGTATCTTATCCACAAGCTTTGCATTTGCAAAACGGGGAGCTATCTGCGGATTATTTTTGATAGCAAACAGCATCTGCTCGCGCAGGTTTATTTTCTTCTCCCTTATCCTTTCCGATAAGATACCCACTCCCACATTCGCCATACCATTTGGCAGCGGGAATATCCATAAATAACCGGGCAGCATCTCCGGCAAGAAATGCAGCTCTATAAAATTATCCGCATGCAACCCTGTCACACCTTCATAATAAGCCCTCAAGCCTACCGCATAGGTTTTGGGAGCCGTGCTTTCGCTAAGGTATTTTTTACGCACTACGCTTTTATCGCCGTCGGCGCCAATAATGACCGGCGCTGTCACTTCATAATCGTCGCCATTATGTGTCATACTTACCGACACCTTACCAGCCACATTTTCGATAGCATTGACCTTCGCATCCTGAAATATGGTGCAGCATGGTGATGACATTTTTTGGAAAAGGAAATTATCAAAAGTTAGCCGCGGGACAGTAAAACCGGGAGCCTTTGTGTCTTTAGTCCTGTTTGCCGAAAACGGGATATCCAGTGCTTTACCATTGGGTGCTACAAATGTTATTCCCCATGAAGGCATAAAACTATGCTCATCATTAAGTATTTCTGTCAGCCATTCCGGGTTAGCCCTATTAATCACCAACGCTGTTTTGCCGCTGCACGCATCACCGCAAACCTTATCGCGGGGAAATGTCTCCTTTTCAATAACAATATGGGGAATCCGGTATTTAGACAAAAAGAAAGAGGTGCCTGCCCCTGCCGGGCCGGCACCAATGATTATAGCTGAGGTTTCGAGTTTCTGAATGCCCATGATCTGCTACCTCAAATATAGCAGTTGTAAAAGAGCAAGGGCAATTATTTTTTATTGGGCTCACATTCTCCTGAACCTATACTGGCGGTCGT
>CAIJNJ010000547.1 GCA_903821975.1 uncultured Bacteroidota bacterium | reverse complement strand
GGAATATGCTACAATGAATGATTCCGTTTATTCATCCCAAAACGACTTCCGGATAAAGCAGGCAGAACACCAGCATGACCTTGACCTTAAGGACAGGGACATAAAGCTGGCACACCTTGCTGTAGCCAAGAAGCAAAACGAACAGGTATTTTTATTTGCAGGAATAGTATTATTGTCGCTTGTTGTACTTATAGTGCTCAGAAATTCCAATACACAGAGAAAGACAAATAAACTGCTTTCAACAGAAAAGAAAAGATCTGATGACCTGCTGTTGAATATATTACCAAGTGAAGTAGCCGATGAACTGAAAGAAAAAGGCACCGCTGCCGCAAAGTATTTTGATAATGTGACGGTCATGTTCACCGACTTTGTGGATTTTACAAAAGCAGGCGAAAAAATGAGCCCGCAGCAATTAGTGGATGAACTGCACGCCTGTTTCAAAGCATTTGACGAGATCATCCGCAAATACGACATTGAGAAAATAAAGACGGTAGGTGATGCCTACCTGGCAGTATCCGGCCTGCCTGTTGCTAACGCCAACCATGCTTCAATAATGGTAAGTGCGGCCATAGAGATCATGCAGTTCATGAAAGAAAGGAAAGCCCAAATGGGCGAGAAGACTTTCGAAGTACGTATTGGTATCCATAGCGGTAACGTAGTTGCAGGAATTGTAGGCGTGATCAAATTCGCTTACGATATCTGGGGCGATACCGTAAACACTGCCGCACGTATGGAAGAACATAGCGAAGCCGGTAAGATCAATATCTCGCAGACCACTTTCGACCTGGTAAATAATAAATTTGCCTGTGCCTACCGCGGGGAGATAACTGCCAAAAACAAAGGCGAGATGAGCATGTACTTTATTGATGCTGATTCTGTTGTAGGATAATCTATAGTTGTTCTAGTCCCACACCTGCCTGTAAGAGCACACACACCCTCAAAATAATTACAATATAAATGTGTCAATTAACAAATAAATAGCATACCTTGTATGTGGAGTGAAAGTATTGAAGCGAGATAGTATATAAACTTTCGGGTTTAGGATTCACACAGGAGAACAAATACCTGCACCAATGAAACAGTTCTTCAAACTTCTCTGCATATTCCAATTCTCTCTCGGAGCGATAGAAAGTTTTGCCCAAAAACCAGCATCCCACCTCGTTGGCCATCCGCTTATTGATTCACTGCAGAAGGAATATTCTTCCGAAAAATATCAAAAACAAGAAGACACGAATAATGTAAATATGCTTAATGCACTCTCATTCGCTTGTGTTAATACAGACCCGGTTAACGGGATAAAATATGGGGAAGCGGCACTCGCTCTCGCAGAGAACCTGGAGTGGAAAAAAGGGATAGCAGCAGCTAACGGTTATTTAGGAGTGATCTTTTTTTCGCGGTCAAATTACCCGAAGGCGCTGGAATATGCTTTAACCTCGTTGAAAATAAATGAAGAACTCGGCGACAAAAAATCACAGGCAAGCAACTACGGAAACATTGCCAATATCTACAATAACCAAAGCAATTACGCCACAGCACTGGATTACTATTCCAAAGCACTGAAAATATTCGAAGAATTAGGATCTAAAAGTGGTATAGCTATTACTCTTGGAAATATTGGCAACACATACACCAACATGAATAACAACCCCAAGGCGCTGGAGTATACTTTAAAGGCTTTAAAGATGAGTGAGGAGCTTGGTGATAAGCGGGGCATAGCAGCTGATCTTGGAAACATAAGCGGTGTATATACGAGCGAAGGGAATTATCCAAAAGCACTGGAGTATGGGATCAAAGCGATCGGAATCTTTGAAGAACTAGGCGATCGGAATAACCTGATAGCCAACATCGGGAATGTGGGGGAATGTTATCTGGCATGGGCCCAGGATACTATTGTTAAACAAACGCCAGGTGAAAAAAAAGAGAATCTGCAAAAGGCGATTGATTACCTGAAAAGAGCTATAGTTATTGCTAACGAGATCGGGGACCTTGATTACTTACAAACCTACTCGCAGAACCTCTCTGACGCAGAAGCTGCAGCCGGAGACTATAGAGAAGCCCTTTCAAGCTATAAACAGTATGCCATATTTAATGATTCTGTTTTCGGAAGAGAGAATAAGATAAAGATCATCAACCTGGAAATGAAGCGGGATATGGATCTGAAAAGCCTTGCTATCGCAAAGAAACATAACGAACGCATATTCTTTATTGCAGGAATGGTGTTGCTGCTGCTTGTGATCGTGTTTGTGTTAAGGAACTATAATTCACAGAAGAGATCGAATACATTGCTGTCAATAGAAAAAAAGAGATCGGACGACCTGTTGCTGAATATATTACCGGCCGAAGTAGCCGATGAACTAAAAGAGAAGGGCACCGCCGAAGCAAAATATTTTGACAATGTGACCGTAATGTTTACTGACTTCGTGGATTTCACAAAGGCGGGCGAAAATATGACCCCGCAGCAGCTGGTTGATGAACTGCACACCTGCTTTAAAGCATTTGATGAGATCATTCGTAAGAACCATATAGAAAAGATAAAGACAGTTGGCGATGCCTACCTTGCCGTTTCCGGCCTGCCACTACCCGATCATGAACATGCGGTAAAAATGGTAAAGGCTGCCGTTGAAATTACCGAGTTCATGAAGGAACGGAAAACAACACTCGGTGAAAAAACATTTGGTGTACGGATTGGGATACACAGCGGCAACGTAGTTGCGGGAATTGTAGGTGTGATCAAGTTCGCTTACGACATATGGGGAGATACGGTGAATACCGCCGCACGAATGGAAGAGCACAGCATAGCAGGCAAGGTAAATATTTCAGAGACCACATATGACCTGGTAAAGAATAAATTTGAGTGTACATACAGGGGCGAGATAACGGCGAAAAATAAGGGCAGCCTGAAAATGTATTTTGTGGAGAAAGAAGCCTGAAGTTATTTCCTCATAAAGAAAACAAAACCATTTGCCGATCCCGTTTCTGTAAGCTGCGGCATCGAGGCATATTTAACACTATCCTGTATCTTACTGATAAAGTAAACCGGCTTATTCACTGCTCCTTTAAGCAGCCATTGTTCATTCGCTTCAGGTTGCACCTCTTTTCCTTTTATATCCAGACGTATGCTGCGGTAGTGAGGGTCTGTGGCAGGCTGCGTCTTTGCGTAGAACATGGTAGCGTAGCTTTTGTAGCCCAGGGAATGAATGTATACGTTCTGCCCTTCAAGACCTTTGAAATAATCTATTGCCGCACGCTGTGAGTAAGCTTCGACCTTCGGCGTGAAATGTATTACCGTTACCTGTATAATAATGACCTGCACTATGCAAAGCATGGCCATTCCTTTTTTAAAATTCTTACTCATTAACAATACAGCCACCCAAATACTAACAAGGTATATTATACCCCACAGGCACTCCGCATAACTCCAGGTTACTGCCGCACGCAGATTACCTACCGCAAATGGATCATCGATATACGGCACCACCTTGTCTTTATTTATACCAACTACAGGCAATGCAGCAATAAGTATAGCTATCAGCGAGCCGATAAATAGCAATAACCCTTTCAGCCATTTCGCAAGTTTTATTGGCTCGTTGCTCAGCCGGTATAATTGTACGGCAGCGAGGTATGTAAGCGGGAAGTAGCAAAGCGATGAATAGTGTACGATCTTGGTTTTAACGATGGAGAACAGGATAAGCACCACCCAAAATAATATCCACATCCACCGTGTAAAGTCGGTTTGTGGTTCTTGTACTTCCTTCTTACGGAAGTAATTGAAAAGAAATACAGATGCCGGAAAGCACCCTATAAGCAATACAAGGAAATGATAAAAGAACGGGCCTCCATGGTCAGAGTCTTCGGTGCTGAACAGGCGCACCTGGTAAGTAATAAATTCATGAATGAACCATTTTCCATAAGCCCCGCCATGCATAGCAATAGTGGCACCAAGCCATAACAACATAGGTATAAGCGCACAAACAGCAATGATAAATAAATGCTTCAGCTTATATCCATTCAATCCGCGGTTTATGGCCAAGTAAACGGCAAAAGCAAGCACCGATACCAATATCGCCACGGGCCCTTTTGTGAGCACAGCAAGCCCGAGAAACAAACCTGCAAGCAACGCATGCAACGCCTTGCTTTCTGTAAGACGCAGCACGTAAACCTGGTAAAACGCAAGGAAAATGAAGAAATTAAACGTGGGGTCGATGATGCCCGATTTAAAATAGAAATGCGGCAGCCATGTAGCAATGTAAAGCACTACCCACCATGTGGCCATCTTTTCATTCACTGTCCTTTTACCGATATAAAATAGAGTAACGAGCGTGATAACCCCTACTAATGCATTCGGAAAACGGGCAGCATATTCCCCAACACCGAATATTTTCATAGCCAACACCTGCATCCAGATAAACAACGGCGGTTTCTCCCAAAACGGCATAAAATCGATCTGCGCTCTCAGGTAATCCTTGGAAACGATCATTTCGCGTGCGCATTCGGCAAAATTTATTTCATCCCAGTCGAATAAATGTACATGGCCTAAAAAAGGGAAAAACAATACACACCCGACAAATATGATGATCGTATATCGTAAATAATTCGGCATAAAGTCTTAAATAAAAGTACCGCTTTTACCAGCAAAACGGTCTTTATATTTTGCCATATAAGAAAATATAAGGGTGGTAATTACCGTACCTATAATGCTGCCTGCATATACATCTTCAAAAAAATGTGCTGCAAGATATATGCGGGAATAACACACCGCCAATGCCAATGCAAAAAATACAAAGCCCAGTTTGTTATACCTGGGCGGCAGCAATAAAGATAAAAAACAGAAAAAGCTAAAGGCGCCTTCGCTGTGCCCTGAAGGGAAACTGCGCTCAAGAAGCACAGGCCAGTCGGGCGAATAATGCATCCACAACTTATCATAAAACAAAAGGCGCGGGCGTGGAAAGTTGAAAACGGATTTGAGTATCTGCTGGATAAAGAAAGGGATGATATTGCAGAGCAATGCGCTAAAGAAATACCACCTGTTGCGGAAAGCAGGAAATATCATTAGCAACACCAGCACAGTAACGATCACCGATCCCTCACCGAGCCACGTAATGTAATACATCAAGGCGTTCAGCGCATCGTCATAATGTGTATTGATAGCATAAAACAGGTCGCGACGGCTAAAGGCAATTAATAAAATGCCGCCAGCTACTACCCACAAAAGGAACGGTAAAAAGAAAGACGGATTATATAATATTTTGCCCTTGCTACGCAACAGACTTATCTTTTATCGGTAAATTATTTTTGATCCTGCGCCACACCCTTATATACCATTCTTTGGTGAATACCTGTGAGTCATTCCTTGCGGCAGCAATAAGCCATGCAGCTAACGGCAGCAATATACTTGTAGACATCCACATGCCTATCCACGGCGCCACAGCTCCTGTTTTAGCCAGTTTCTCCCCGGTGATATTGAGGATATGAAAAGTGATAAAGAAGACTACCGCTACAACCAGCGGCATACCCAGACCACCCTTACGAATAATAGCGCCCAACGGCGCCCCGATAAGGAACAACAGTATACATGCAAACGGAAGTGTGAACTTGCGATGCCATTCCACATCATACTTCAGGAAATTTTCCATCTTCAGTTTTTTATCGAGCGAGCTCATATCTGCTAATGATTTAAAGCTGCGCAGGTTATTTGCCACCGTCTGTAAAACGATATTGCGTGCAGAGTCAGGTATCAGCTGCAAAAAAGAAGAATCATATTTATGAATGGTGTAGTTACTGTTTTTAAGGTCCTTTGCGAGCAGGTCACTTTCTTTACCTTTATTCTCATAAGTAATATAAGGTGCCAAATATGCGCCCATGCTGCTGGCTGTTCTACCCCTGTCGCGCTTAAAACTGTCTATGCTTTCGGAAAGCTGGGCTACGTTCATCATCTGGTAGGCGTTCTTGAACATATCCTCATTAGTACGCGTAAACTTAAATCCGGAGAGGTCGAATATTTTATCGTATTTGGCAAAATGGGCCCTCGTTTGGGTATAGTTGTGCGCTGTGCGGTCATACCCTTCCTGGTACTGCCATCCGTCTTTAAGCCTGAAGATCAGCGATTGTTTATCGGCTGATGGGATCATCTCCCCTTCTTTTGCTGCCACCACCTTATCATTGCCAAGCATATCGGTATGGTCGTAAATGATCACGTCGCGTATTATCTTACCGTCCTTGTCTTTACTGCCTACCCTTATAGAATAGCCCTGTATATCATTATTAAACTGGTCGGGGCGGATGTTTAGCGTTGGTTTGGAATTACGCACATCATAAAGCAGGGATAACGCTTTAAGATTGGCAACCGGTATCACATCGTCGCTGAAAAGAAATGCAAGGCCTGAAATAAAAATGATGAAAAAAAGCAGCGGTCTGAGAAAGCGTAAGAGGGATATGCCCGATGACTTTATAGCCACCAACTCAAAATTCTCACCCATATTACCAAAAGTCATAATGGAAGAAAGAAGAACGCTTAGCGGGAGCGCCAGTGGCACAAGCGTCGTGGACATATATATAAGTAATTGCATAAGCATCCATATGCTCAGGCCTTTACCTATCATTTCGTCCATGTACAGCCAGAAAAACTGCATCATCAACACAAAAAGAGCCACGAAAAAAGTAACGATGAAAGGCCCTATAAAACTCCGGATGAGCAATATGTCCAGCTTCTTTATCAATACTTATATGGTTTTAGCTGCAAACCTACATAAAACAACAACCATTCTTCAACAATGGCCAAGGGATTAACCTTTTCTTACAAGGTGAAAATGATACCACAAAACAGAAAGCTCTGTTCAGGGCAAAAGGAGCAATGCGGAAAGATCACGGTGTAAATCGTGTGTAATTAGCTGCCTATACGGTGTTTGAGGTCACTAACCTGCGAATTCCAAAGGCGTTCCTGGTCTTTTTGGTCAGTTTTATCGGCAAAATCCGTAACCCTTAAGATAGTTTCGTTAGTAACCGGGCTCTGCTCTATGCTGAATTCAAAAAATTCGTCTTTTCCCTGGTAATCCCAACGGTAACGTATAAATTCATTTTCAAGGCGTTCCAGTATCTGTGCGCTGTCGGTATTGCCATTCCAGGTGAAAGAATAGGTATTTTCTCGCTGATCCACCTTGTCTGCAAACCACTCCTGCAAGCCCACCGGTGTAGATAAAAACTCGTATAATATTGTTGGGGAGCAACGTATCGGGAATTCTAATGAGTACATTAGTTTCTTCTTATTCATCTGAAAGTATTCTCTTGTTTTATTAGTTGGGTGCAATAATAAAAAAATGCCGCTACAATCAAAATTTTATTATCAATTCTGACAAATATTTATAAACATCATTCACAACATATAAGAAATTATTGTTAATGCAATCATAATTTTTTTTGGGTGTGATTGTTAAGAGCGTTAGATTTGTGTAAATGTCCCCTGTCTTTGTTTCTATTAGTCGTGAGTATATATTAGAAAACCATTCAATTCTTTATCTATGTCAATGCGTCAGCTAAAGATCACGAAATCAATAACAAACCGTGAAAGCCAATCCCTCGAAAAATATTTACAGGAAATAGGCAAGGTTGATCTCATCACTCATGAGGAAGAAGTGCAACTTGCGATCCGTATCAAACAAGGAGACCAGCGCGCTCTTGAAAAACTGACAAAAGCCAACCTGCGCTTCGTGGTATCTGTTGCAAAACAGTACCAGAACCAGGGTCTTTCATTGAGCGATCTTATAAACGAAGGTAATCTCGGTCTTATCAAGGCCGCACAACGTTTTGATGAAACACGTGGTTTTAAATTCATCTCCTATGCGGTATGGTGGATACGTCAATCCATATTACAGGCACTCGCAGAGCAATCACGTATAGTAAGGCTGCCGCTGAATAAGGTAGGCCTCTCTAATAAAATAAGCAAAGCATACTCGCAACTGGAGCAGGAATACGAGCGCGAACCATCTACAGAAGAGCTTGCGGAATTGCTGGAAATAGGCACTGAAGAAGTGGAAACAACATTGGGCGTTGCTGCAAGGCACGTATCGGTAGATGCGCCTTTCGTAGACAGTGAAGACAATACCCTGCTTGACATACTTGAGAATCCGAATTCTGAATCTGCTGATGCAGAGCTTTACCACGGAGAATCACTGCGTTGCGAGATAGAGCGCTCTTTAAGCACACTCACAGACCGCCAGCGCGATGTAATAAAACTGTATTTTGGGATAGGAGTTGCAAACCCCATGAGCCTTGAAGATATAGGCGAAAAATTCTCGCTAACCCGCGAGCGCGTGCGCCAGATCAAGGATAAAGCCATTACAAAACTACGCACTGCGAGCCGCTGCCAGTTGTTAAAGACTTACCTCGGCAATTAAAGCTATACTTTATTAACTTTCAATTAAACACCCCGCATTCGCGGGGTGTTTTTATTATTCCTCCTGTTGCAGCCCCCATTTATCTGCTAATGAGGTCCATTCACTTTCCGGCAATCTTGCTTGTCCATCATAGAAGCCGGCAATTTGTCTTTGCCTCAGGGCTTCATATAAAGTGATAGCACAGGCTACTGATATGTTTAATGACTGCACCATACCCACCTGCGGGATAATAAAATTGCCATCACAGTATTTCAGGCACTCATCTGTGACACCTGCATGTTCGTTACCAAATACCAACGCCACACGCTGTGTAAGATCCAGGTCGTATAGTGAATGGGACTCTACACCCAAATGGGTAGCATATATCTTCTCACAACGCTGCCGCACAGCATCCATACATGCTTTAGTGTCATCATACTGATGAATAGTGAGCCACCCGGCCGCACTTGCCGAACTGTTCTTACCAAATTTTTTGTGCCTTGTGATCGCTGTTGTCAATACAAATATCTCCTGCACACCAACGGCGTCGCAGGTGCGCATCACAGCCGATATATTATGCGGATCATGTACATTTTCCATTACTACCACCAGCCCGTTTTGCCGGTGATTTAGTACCCTTTTAATTTTCGCTTCCCTTTCAGGCGTCATACAGTTTAATATTCGTTTATCAATGCGTTAATACTAACTTCTGCAATAATGGTACGCTCATTTTGTTTATCCGTTGCAATGCACATCGCATAGCCGTCTTTTAGATGAATATCATGCAAAAACCATTTCGAACCACCTGATATTACCTCAGTTCCGTTAACTTCAATTTCATTCACCGGCTGAAATAAACCTTTTCCAATGGCTTTAAGGCATGCTTCCTTTCTTACCCACAATTTATAAAATGTCGCATTGGTATTATCGGCCGATATTTTCCCCCACTCGGCGTCTGTAAAATATTCGCGCAAATTATCAGTATTCCTATCTTCTTTAATTTCTATATCCACACCGATCTTCCCGCCCTTAATACCTGTACAAACAACCATATTACCCGAATGTGCGATGCTAAAATCAAAATCGTTATTGAAATATGGCTTTCCCCATGTGTTATATTTCATGTCATTAAATGATATCCTTTGATCTGTATTACAATCACGCAACAATTTATAAAGCAAATTTTTTCCGCAAATCCGTATCCACTGCTCTTTACGCGACTTATATACTAATATCTTCTTCCTTGTTCCGGCATCTAATTTACCCAATAATTTATTGAACACATCTTCATCAGGCAGGTTATTAATATGGATAAAATATGCGGTGATCATCAATGGATAAAACAATTGAATTTTAACTGTGTAATTATAAGATTTACTGAAAAATTATTACGGGCATGAAATTAGTAACAAATAATACAAATACCCTTACAAATAATTTATGTAGGGGCATAATAAATGTTGTACTTTTCGTTTAAATTCAACTAGTTATTCCGGCAGCAGTAAATATGAATCCCAGTATAGTACTTGGAGCCCATCGCCCTGATTTTTTGCATGAAGAAACACTTGCAGACATCTTTCGAACGTCTGCGAAGAGCTTTGCGCAAAAGACCGCCCTCATTTTTGGAGACCGGTCGGTTACCTATGCCGAGCTGGACCGCTGGAGTGATGCCGTGGCCGCCTATTTGTATGACAACGGTATAATGCAAGGCGACCCCGTGGGGCTTTGGTGGCAACGTGGACTCGAATTGCATGTGGCCGTTCTGGGAATCATAAAAGCAGGTGCCTCCTATGTGCCGCTGGACCGTGAAATGCCGGCAGAGCGTGTAGAAACCGTACTTACCGAAGTAGGCGCGAAGGGATACATCAGCCAGGACAAACTTAATTTGTCCTGCCCTATGTTCACTGTAGTTCCGCAACCCGCGGAATCTGATGTTATTCATATCACCCCCGGTGCCCAGCCCGATAACTGGGCATATGTGCTATATACATCAGGCAGCACAGGTAAGCCCAAGGGTAT
>CAIJNJ010000546.1 GCA_903821975.1 uncultured Bacteroidota bacterium | reverse complement strand
GCCACCTATTACTGTGAAGTCAATAATATTAGCCAGTCGTCAAATAATTATTTTGATTCAAGAAGATTGAACATTACCGTCAAGTACAAATTTGGTAATGACAAAATAAAAACAACCCAGCACCAGGCTGGCAACCAGGAGGAAACAAGTCGCATTAAGTAACATTAATGTTTTTTAATGTCCTTGCGACCTTTATGTGGGTTATTTGCGCTATTACATAGCGCAACAACTTCGATGGCATCCCTTATGCGGGTAGCAACAATCCTGCGAAATGCCAAACACCTCAGAGAATAAACTTTTGGGTTATGACCTTTGACTTTTGATTTAGTCTTAATCTTATTTTAATGCTCCAGTGTCCCTAAATATCTTTCCGCATCCAGCGCTGCCATACAGCCGCTGCCTGCAGCACTCACTGCCTGCCGGTATATTTTATCCTGCACGTCACCGCACGCGAATACTCCTTCTATATTCGTACGGGATGAACCGGGTACGGTAATAAGATAGCCTTGTTCATCCATATCCAGCATGCCTTTAAATAGGCTTGAATTAGGCTCATGGCCTATGGCCACAAAAAATGCCTTAACCGGTATTACGCGTTCTTCGTTGGTTTTGGTGTCCTTTACCTTTACGCTGTCCACTTTATTTTCTCCCATTACCTCTACCGTATCGGTGTTCCAGTGCACGGTAATGTTTGGTGTTTTCAGCACGCGGGCCTGCATTACCTTGCTGGCGCGCATTTCACTGCGGCGAATGAACATGTGTACCGTTGTGCACAGTTTCGATAAGTATAGTGCTTCTTCACAGGCGGTATCTCCCGCTCCCACTATGGCCACATCCTGGTTCTTGAAAAAGAAACCATCGCATACCGCGCACGCAGAAACTCCGTGCCCGTTCAGGCGCTGCTCAGATTCCAGCCCTAGCCATTTTGCGGATGCCCCTGTTGCTATGATCACGGCATCAGCTTCTATCCATTTTTCTTCGTCTATTTCTATCCGGAATGGTTTTTTAGAAAGGTCCACTTTCGTAGCCAGGCCCCAGCGTATATCTGCACCCATGCGTTGTGCCTGTTGCTCAAAATCAACCATCATCTGTGGCCCCATTATACCATTTGGGTAGCCGGGATAGTTCTCCACATCGGTTGTAATGGTAAGCTGGCCACCGGGCTGCAATCCTTGGTAAAGCACTGGTTTCAGATTTGCGCGTGCTGCATATATGGCTGCAGTATATCCTGCCGGCCCCGATCCTATTATAAGACAATGTACTTTTTCTATATCACTCATTTGATTATCCGTTTAATAATTCCTGCATCTGTCTTGGCAGGAAGACAATAAAATTACTTTAAAACTTAAAGATGCAAAAGAAATTTGAAATGTGGAGACTGGAATTAGGTTTTGTTCTTTATTTTAATGGGGAACAACTACTGTCTTTAGCACAGTCCCATACCCACACCACACACCCAGCGCGCCATTCGTAATATTCGTTTTTAAATTTATGGGAGACGAAAATGGATTGCCTATAGCATTGCTTGCAAAATCGTATGAATTCCAGAAATCATATACCCCTTTATCTATTTCACACCATTTCAGCGTCACCGTATCTCCGGGGTAAAAATATCTAAGTGAGTCTCCGTTTGCATGCAGGCTGTCATCATACCCCGCATACAGGTCTATATCCTTTATTGTTTTACCATTCACTATATCATCAGTGAATATACCTGATGGGTAATAATCTTCATTATTCCTTTTGGTAAAATATCGCACATAATTGCCCGCGGTATCGGGATCGCTATAGTTGGCAAATAATTCCATTGCGCTATCCGGCGTCTTTGAATTCTTAAATGTTGGCGTACCAAACCACAGCGTATCCGTGCCTTTCGGGTTAGGTATTTTTGTCACAGAGGTATATATGGTGCCATTGTAAGTGATGGTAAGCGTATAAAACTTACCCACTTGCCCTACCATATAGTTGGGATTGGTAGTGTCTACTGTATAGATGTAGAACTTGTTATTGCTGCCGGTATCTATTGTGTACTCTTTTAGTGTTATAGTATTGCTGCCATCAGATACCTGTATGTTAGCGCCATGGATAAAGCTGTTTTGAAGCGTTGTCAGGTCTACATTCGAGAAAAAGCCTATTGTGCTGGTTAGTATCACATAAGGTGGCACATTTGTTTCTACGGCGCCCTGTACCACTAGTTGCGTAGGAGAAGTTCCCAGGTTTATATGCACCACCTTTTGGCAGGATACAAGCGTAACAATAAAAAGAAAGGCAACAAAAAGTTTGACGTAATAGTTCATATACCTGTAACAAAAAGGGCTTCAGTTTCGCCCGCCAAAGGTAAGGAATTCAAGACACTTACGACTATTGTACTCGCCATGCAACTTCTTCCCACAACTCACACTTACAACTCACGACTCTGCCTGCCGGCAGGTTATGACTTACGACTACTCCACATACTTCCCGTCTGGCGTATACATCACAGGCAATAACTTATGGTATTTCTCAAAATATTCGTATCCCGCCTTCAGTTCCGACCAGAACTGCTGCTTTGTGGCGTCATTAGCATATTCTTTATTCAGGTAGCTAAGTCCGCTTTTGTTCATCCGTGTCGGGTAAATATGTACGGGTATATATAGTTGGCCGTTAAGCCGGGCATTCAGGCATAGCGTATAGATTTCCTGTATCCCCGGGTCGGTCATCGGCATACACCCCACAGTTACACAGCCGCCATGTATGTATATATCGCCACCCGTTTTTTGGTTGCCCTGCATCTGGTCCGAATAGTTGGGGTAGTTCAACTGCAGGGAGAGGTAGTAATCGCTTTTGTTGTTGAAATCTTCAATGAAGTAATATCCTTCAGGTACCTGTCGGTCGCCCTGCACCCGTTTAGGGCCTAAGGATCCCGAAATGGCACAGATACGATAGGTCTTTATCAGTTTATATTCACTGCTCTCATTATTGCGCGCCCACAGTTCCATTTCGTTTTGCGATTTGAAGGCACGCAGGTAAATATCCTTTGGCGGGTAGGCGACATTCTTGTGTTTAAATTCCTTGCTTAAAGTATCATTGAATTTTTTCCACGAATCAGCAACCCTGCTTGATGTGAATTGCGCATTCCTGAAGCTTAAAGAATCACTTTGGGCAAACAGCGGAGAAGTACAAAAAACAGCCACTGCACACAACACACTAAAAAGTATTATATCGGAAGTCGTTTTGCGCACATACAAATATAAACCAACTCATCTAAATGTTCTCTTAAAAAGAAAGCCTCCCGGGCAGGGGGGCTTTCTTCAGTAATATCTTTTAAACTTTTGGGTTTTGACTTTTTACCCTGCCTGCCGGTAGGCAGGTTTTGACTTACTTGAGCACCTCTATCTTATTATTATAATTCAGCGATACAGATTTAATGCTGATCATGTACGTACCATTGCTAAGTGTAGACAGGTCAATTGCAGTTACGCCATTTCCTTCGCTCATGTTCACTGAAGAAGTATAAACAACGCGCCCCGTAATATCTGATATACTGATACTAGCTTTCTCTGCAGTTTTCTCATTCCATTGTATGTTCAGTTTGCCATTGGTAGGGTTAGGGAATGCCCATACAGATGATACAGAAGGGGATACTTGCTTGATACCCTCAGCATCGGGAAAATGATC
>CAIJNJ010000545.1 GCA_903821975.1 uncultured Bacteroidota bacterium | reverse complement strand
TGCGTTCTTTTTCTTCCTCCGCCTTTTCCATCTTCCTGTTATTTTCTTCTATTTCTGCCTTCTTTTCCAGATTGAAAATTTCTGTATGCTTATCTAATGAAAATATGGAGTCCTTTATTGCTACATATTGCTTATAATTGCGCAGGGCTTCCTTATGGTCATTCAGCATTTCGTGCGCCTCAGAAAGACTTTCATAGCTTTTCTGCAAATTATCAAGGTAGCCTATCTCTTTATCTATAGCTATGGCGCTGTCTAGATAATCTACCGCACGTTCCAGGTTATCGTTGAAACTGCCATATGCATGGTCATTTGGGTTTTGTGAAATATACTTTGCGATGTAGAGAAATACTTTTCCCGTCATGTTATATCCCCTTGCCAACCCATTCTTATCCCCGCTTTCTTTTTTTATTTGCAATGCCTGCAAAAGCTCCTCGGTTGCTTTGGTGTAATTGCCCTCGTCGTTATAAACGGACCCTATATTTATCTGGTCGGTGCCTATATTGTTTTTGAGGTGCAGTTCCTCATCCAGCGCCAGTGCGTGGAATTGATATTCCAGTGCTTTCTGGTATTCTTTCAATTGGGAATATACATTGCCTATCGCAGTGTAGGTATTGGAAGCGCTCTGTTTATTGCCGGTGGCTTCGTGTATTTTTAATGCCTTATCATAATATTCCAGCGCCTTTGTATAATTCTTCTGGCTGGAATAGATGTTGCCTATGTTATGCAGGTGATTGGCAATACCGGTTTTATTACCCAGTTCTTCATTGATCTTTAATGCGTTAAGCCAGTATTTATAAGCGTTCGGATAATCGGAAAGTGAAAAGTAGTTGGCCCCTAAGCCACTATTGGCACGAGCCACTCCGCGCTCCCAATGCAACTCTTCGGCCAGTGAAAGTGATTGTATGCCATACCTGATACCATCATAGGGGCTTATTTTATTGTACTCATAAGCCAGGTCATTGAGCATTTTTACTTTGTCGGTATCATCCTTTTCATGATCTGCCAGCTTTTTTTGAAGTTCGTCGATACGCGCATTGCCTATCTCCTGCGCCATTACCGGCAGCCAAAAGAACAGGCTGGAGACAAGCGGCAGTATGTATGCGGTGTGTTTTTTCATTTGGTGATCCTGCCAGGTAGCGTAAGCAGAGAGCTATTTACCATAAATATAGTAGATGGATAGCCTGTATACAAGGTCGTAACCATCCTTTATGCTTGTAGGGCCTGCATTGTTGTAGGCATTGTACCATACATTGGGCATGATGTGTATTTTGCTTATTGGCGAATAATCTACCCCTGCCGTGAAAAATTGCTCCTTTGTATTCGGGTCGTAGGTTGCGGTAACCGGTGCGTATTTTGTATAGAGGCTATTGTTATTGTTTCCCGAAGGGTTGTAACTATCATACCGGATAAAGAAGCCTAAAATATCCCGGTATATCCTGCCGCGTGCAAATACCGAGACCGCAATAGCTTTATTGGTAATGGTATCAATGCTCTTGTCTTTTGCAGTTACTACATCGTCGTTCATGATGCTGTTCATAAATGCTTCCACGCCAACTGTAAACTTAGGCGCTGTAAACGCGATCATTCCTTTCACCATACTGCGGTCATGATGCCATGTTGTTGTCCAGTTTATTTTTGTATAATCCGCATATACATCCAGTACCAGGTGCTTATTTAAAAGCTTGGTGTATACGTCTCCGTAAAACCATTTGTGTGTATCGTTCTCAGGCTTTGCCAATGTTCCGTTGCCTGCCATCATGTTATAGCCTACTTCTGTTCTTGGTGCGTTATATATCATGCCATTAAGCCTTACGCCCATATCATAAGTGGGTGTGCGGCGTATATCTGATACGGTACGTTCTATGCAACGGTAGTCCCACAGTACCTCAGAGGTAAGTACTGCAGCAGGGGTATATGCCTGCCCTATAGTAAGATCAGAACCACGGAAAATATTTTTCCATTTTATGTTAGCCAGTTTCACGAACATGGAAAGTTTATTGTTTGACAGCAGA
>CAIJNJ010000544.1 GCA_903821975.1 uncultured Bacteroidota bacterium | reverse complement strand
GTCGTTCCTTACACGAAACCGTACCTGCTCCAGCAGGTGGTCCACATCCAGCATTTGCACGCCCGATGTATAGAATATCTTTTTGCCACGCCTTATCACCTCTTCGGTGCCATGGTTATAAACGTATCTCAGTATTGGGGGTAGCGACATTATCCTCTAAAAATTATCCCTTCTCCGGTTCAAAAAAGGCAATCTGCAAAAGTAGCGAAAAACGCCCTTACTTAAATCAGGAACGGGATAATTATATGTTAAGCAAAAAGTTAAAATCTGAAAATGCTACGCTCAGAAAAACAAGTGAGAAAAACCTAAATAAATAAACTGACAATGTAATAAACACCAGCCGCCAGCAAGCCGCTGACAGGAATGGTGAGTATCCACGCCCAAAGGAGATTTATGGTTACGCCCCAGCGTACTGCCGATAAACGTTTTGTAGCCCCTACTCCTATTATGGAACCGGTAATAGTATGCGTTGTACTCACCGGTATTTTCAGGTTCTCTGTAAGAAATAAAGTAATGGCTCCCGCAGTTTCTGCAGCTACTCCTTCAAAAGGTGTAACTTTTGTAATGCGTGTACCCATCGTTTTAATGATCTTCCACCCGCCGCTCATAGTTCCCAATGCTATGGCTGAGTAACAAGCCAGCGGAACCCATACCGGCATCTCGGAAAACGAGTTTATGTTGTGTGTGCAGATGAGCGCTACAGTAATAATACCCATAACTTTTTGTGCATCATTGCCCCCGTGCCCTATGCTGAAGGCAGCCGAAGAAACAAGCTGGAAACGTTTGAGATACAATGTAGACCGAGCAGTATTAAGCGAACCAAGGAACATGGTGAATACGCTCATCGCTGTTAATATCAGCCCGATAAGCATCCACTTAAAATTTTTAGTATCGGTAATAACATCCAGGAAATAATTACCTGAGTGGCCTTTGAGGTGCGCAGGGTCTGTTTCCATTACATGGGATAACAAGATCACTGTGACCGTTATCACGGTAAGGGATATGATCTTGGGCAGCGGGCCCCTCCTGAATGAATAAATAAACCAAAGTGAAATGATAAAAGCCATTATCATACCCATAAAAGGCGCCAATACAATAAAGCTTACCGTTTTAATGATGGGCTCCGAGTTGACAGCATGAAAACCCGCATGTGCTATTGCTGCGCCTGCGAAACCGCCTATCAATGTATGCGACGAACTGGAAGGGATTCCATACCACCATGTAAGCAGGTTCCAGCTGATAGCAGCTATAAGGCCGGAAAGGATAACAGGCAAAGTGATAAAATCTTCTTTCACCGTCTTTGCGATGGTATTAGCCACTCCATGATCCTTAAATATGAAAAAGGCCACGAAGTTGAAAAGGGCTGCCCACACCACTGCCTGGAAGGGTGTTAAGACTTTTGTAGATACTATTGTAGCAATGGAGTTAGCAGCATCATGAAAACCATTGATGTAATCAAATACCAACGCCAAAACCAGGATAACGATGAGCAATAAGGACATACCCGGCTGTTATGAATATTTGATGATGATGGATTCTATAACATTTGCCGCGTCCTCACATTTATCGGTAACTGTTTCCAGCATCTGGTAAATGTCCTTTTGCTTTATCAGCTCCACCGGGCTTATTGAAGATGAGAATAATTTGAGCAGTGTACTGTCGAGGAGGTCGTCTGCATCATTTTCCAGGGAATTCACTAACACACACGCACCTGTAATTGCATGCAGGTCTTTCATGTCCCTCAGTGCATAGACACTGGTATTGATCGCTGCTATGGATTTTGATATGATCTCCGCGAATGCCGGCAGTGTATTGTATTGATCATCTATCTGGTAGTTAACAATACGCTTTGCAGCACCCCATATATAATCTGCGATATCATCGAGCGAAGTAGCGAGGTAATGAATGTCCTCGCGGTCGAACGGAGTGATGAAATTGCGGCCGAGTTCTATAAATATCCGGTGTGTGATCTCGTCATTTTTATGCTCATGATCTTCAAGCGTTCTCAATATTGCGTCCCGCTTAGACAGGTCTTCTTCTCCTAATGCCTTTGAAAAGGTTGTCCCCATTTGCACAAGGGAAGCGGATACTTCTTCGAATAAACCATAGAAAACCCGGTCTTTCGGTAAAAAAAACTTCAATACGGTATCAAACGACATAACAATTTCTTAATATAAAATTAACATCGCAAAACTATCCTCAAATACCCGGCTTTAAAAATGATAACGTAGACTTAATAATTTCTTAACATTGAAAATATGCAGAATTATGATAATGATTAATAGTCATATACATATTTTACTAGTAAAAATACCAAGTGACCTAAAATATGGAAGTAGCTCTTTATTGAATTACTACCTGTTTGGTAACAATACCTCCATTATCGTATTGTATCACAAGCTCATAGACACCGGGTGGGAACCGGGATGTATTAAGTGAGGTATTCAATCCGCCATTATGGACCATTTCTGCCAACCTGCTCATAACCATGCCATTCTCTGAATAGCAAACTATTGTGGCATTGGCCGCCTTTACACCTGTAGCTTTTATAGTTACCTGGTCTTTGGCAGGGTTAGGGAAAATATTCAGGTCACCTGCCTGAACAATTTGTTTCACGGCATCCGGTGATACCACAATGTTTATGTTATCTATATACAGGTTTTGTCCATAATGGCCTATGTTATCAAACGCCAGTTGTATATGGCTGCCGAGGTAGGCGGTAAGTGGAATGCTGTCTGTGCGCCATTGTGTTGCTGAAGGCACAAACGATGCGGTGGTATCCGGTGCGGTGGCCAGTATAGTGGAGTCTTTTTCATAAACCGCTGTAAATGTCTTCCCGCAATCGGTAGAGACTTCTACCTGCAGGCTGTCATGATAACCGGTGTAATAAGAATAAGCAACATCAAACTTAACGTAAGCTGTGGTGGCTATGCTCAAGTCAATTTTAGGTGTAATAATCCGGTCATGGCGCCCACCACCGTCGTTATCATAGTTATCAAATATCATGCTGTGTGCACTTGCACCATAACCGCCGCATGCATTAGACTGCTGCCACATAGTACCACTTTGCGATAGCTGGTACCACTGCGCACCGGGTGGGAATGTTGCTTCCTCAAAGCCCTCTGTTACCGGGCCGCCGGTACCATCAGAAACTATAATGTACACAGGCTTAATAACTGTATCATTGCCACTGGTGCCCAATACCGTTAATGTAGCATTATAATTACCAAGAGTAGGATATACTACCACGGGGCTATCGGCAGTAGATGTAGCCGGAATACCCCCGGGGAAATTCCAAACAAATGATGTGAAGCTGCCGTAAAGAGATTTGCTGTAATGCACTGTATCACCGGGACACAGGTATCGTTTGTTTGCAGTAAAATCACCGGTCGGCGGCAGGTTGTTAAATATATTGCACTCCCATACGCCCCTGCCATAAGTAGACAACCTGAGTATACTTGCCGACGTGCTGTCGTTGTATATCATCATGTCGGTGATCTGCGGTATCGTGGGCATACCTGTCGTATTGGTCCAGGTGCTTGTTGTGCTGTCTTTATAATAAACGTAGTTGCCCTCACACACAAACAATCTTTCCTTCACTGAATGATCATCGGCTATCACCTTCAGAATATTCAACCCGGGTAATGTAGTGGTAATGTTTGTCCAGCTTACACCTTTATCATTAGAGCGAAATATAGAGCTGTTGCAACTGAGATAAACGACATTACTGTTATGCTTGTCGGTAGCCACACTGGCCATAACATTAGTGGCAGCCGGAGTTGTGAGTGATGTGAATGCCGGCGATGCTGCCAATGCATTATCTGTTCTCAACAACCGCCCGTTATTGGTTACAACATAGAGTATATTACTGTCGGCACGGCATGATGCAATGCCTTGGATATTGTCTACCGTGGCATTTATCAATGCCCATGAAGGCGTAGCTGTATTAATATTGTCCGAACGCCATAAACTATCTGTACCAACGAATGCCATATTCGTAAGCGAGGGAATGAATTCAATATGAAAAGTGGATCCGGCTAATGATGGTAAATTATACGGTTGATCACCGCCAAGGGGTAATAGATTTCTGCGGTTACTGTTATCATAATATACAGTGCCGTTGCCTAAATAATCGATACCACATCTTGCACCCCAGTCGCCACCGCGGTTAGTTTTCCAGGTACCGTCATAATACAGTTCTCCATTGTCCTGCGACCCGATACTTACCAACTGGCGCACTACAGGGCTTTGCGCGGCATGGTATATCTCCGTTGCCGCAAGTCCATCACTCCGCGGTGACCAGGCAGTAGCCAGCGTATCTTCAGACAACCATACACCGCCGTCATTCGCATTAAACCGCTGGTTCAGATTGTATGGGTTAAATTCAATATCGTGCATATCGGTATGCACCTGGTCATACCATTGCGTTCTCCAGCTCCATGTAAGGCCGCCATCTACAGAGCGCCACACACAATGAGATACCAGAAGCAACTCATTGGCATTTGCCGGGTTTGCAGTAATGTTGAAATTATAATCTCCCTGCGAGCCAGATGTTATTGTTGAATCATAACAAACAATACATTGAGTGGTGCTGGTGTAAATATTCGTAAAGTTTGACCCGCCATCTGTTGACTTCAGAATTTCTCCATAACCATCTGTTGTGCCCACGTATACAACATTAGTATCGGCTGCGCTCACCGCGATGCGCAGCCCCTGGTTACCCGCGGGCACTACCACCCCACTGGTGATGTTTGTCCACGCGCTTCCCATATCATTACTCCTGTAAAATCTGGTACTGGTAGCCGCGTATAAAATTTGCGTGCTCCCCGGCTTCATTTTCATACTTTTGAAATCCCCGCCTGTATATGTCTCCGTCCATGTTGCCCCACCGTTAGTTGTTTTCCATATGCCATTATCTGTGGCTGCAACAAGGTTGTTATGGTTCAGCGGGTCCATGATCATTTCTACAGCCATCCTGTTGCCTATACCTGTATTGGCTGCGGTAAATGTGCTACCACCATCGGTGCTTTTCCATATGCCGTAGTCTTCGTAATAGTAATCAGGGTCACCGGTAGACAGGTACAGGATATTATCATTGGTATAGTCTATACATACCGAAGAGCATTGGGTCGTTGGCAGTTGTTCCGAGCCGGGTGTAGGCGTCCATGTAACACCATTGTCTGTACTGATGAACAAGCCGCCCGATGCACTTACTGCATACATTTTCAGTGGATCTGTCGGGTGGAACTTTACCTGGCAAACACGTCCCATACCATTTACCTGCCCGCTTACATTTACCGGGAATAAAACAGGCCCGGTATTTGACCAACTGCCCACGGCAGGCTGTGCATATGTTTTATAGCTCAATGCTATGATCACCAGTATAAAAAACCACCTTAACCTCATCTGATATATTTTGAGCTTTTACTTGTTTTTATTGTCTTTCCATATCTGCAACCGCTGTGCAGGGGTGAGTATCGTACCATCTGATTGGACATAGGGCAACATCCTGTCGTGCCAGCGTTCATATTTCTTCACTTCCATGCGCATGTGATCGTTGGCCTGCATTTTCCGTTGCGTGGCTTTTGACGGCGCTTTAGTTTCCTTTTCATGTTCACCTATAACATCGTGTTCGCCACCGGGAAGTTCATGGTGTTGGAAATATATTTTGTATGCTTTTTCTGCCTCAAAGAAATTGACAGCAGTGTCCTTTATCATTTTTATCCATAATGGATTCCGTGCATAATCCTTTTCGGTGTAGACGTTCTCCGTTTGTGCAGAGCAAATATGCCCGATGAAAATGATCAATAAAAGAAGTGGGATTTTTTTCAATATAATGCCTGTTTACTACGAATTTACCGCTATTATCGCAAAAGACAGTTACCAAATTTAAGTATCTTGCGCATTGAAATTGGCAAAATGGAGAAACGCCTTGTTTTTGATATAGGTATGCACATCGGGCAGGATAGTATTAACTACCTGCGCGAAGGATTTAAGGTAGTTTCGGTTGAGGCTAACCCACTTTTGGTTGAGCGGAATACGGTAAAATTCAAGAAGTATATCGATGATGGTTCCCTTATCATTCTGAATGTAGGTATTTCAGATAAAGAAGGCATTCTGCCATTTTATATAAATAAGAAAACCTCCGAATGGAGCTCTTTTGACTTTGCCTTAGGCAGCAGGAATAATACCCCCTACGAAAAGAAAGATATTCCGTGCGTAACAACCGAGAGCCTATTCAAAAAGTATGGTGTTCCTTACTACCTGAAGGTAGATATTGAAGGTTATGATTACCTGTGCATCAATGCCC
>CAIJNJ010000543.1 GCA_903821975.1 uncultured Bacteroidota bacterium | reverse complement strand
GCGGCAGCGTGTGCGTGTCCGCAGTTTCTCTATCTTTTGGTATACCTCTCCGTCTTCTGTTTCAAAGTATTGGTTCATGCCAATATCATCCACGAGTTTGAAGCCAGGCTTATGTTCGTCGTAGCGGTATAATGCTTTATACAAATGGGCGTCTGTGCAGGTACTTGCCGCGGGGTTGTGCAGGTATGCGTGCAGTGCTTTCTCTACATCACCCGGAAAGAAACGCTTGCCCATAAATGGTATAAGTATATGCCTGAATTGTGTCTTCCATTCTTTGCCGTGCGGTGGTGCTTTATGCTCGAAATGTACAAAGGTGAACATATGCGCCAACTCATGCAGCAGCGTTATCAGGAAGCTGTATGGGTTAAGGTTTGCATTGATACTGATACGGTGGTACGGGGCTTCCGGTACCGGATGGCGGTAGTCGCCCAGTACGCTCTTGCGTTCATGCGTAAGGGTAAGGTGTACGGTATGCGATGCGAAAAACGGAGCTATCTGCTCATATGCGCCACGTGGCAAAAATTGTTCTAAAAACGAAAATGATGTTTCCTGCTTTTTCATGTTTCTATGCTCTCACTAATTTTGATAATACCAACGTTTCCGATATGGTGTAAATAGCGTAAATACCAAATAATACAAAGACTGTAGGCTTGTGTATGTGCGATCTGTTCAGCAGCACATATACCAGTATGGATACCATGCACACCATCAGTTTTAAAAATGATGCACTGTATACACCGCGCACAAAAGCCTGCGGCCTGCTCTCTTTTTGTTTCTCAACAATGAAGTAAGAGCTTAATGAAAGAACAGCGAGCAGCACATTGCCCGATTCAAGCACAACGAAACTATATTCCGGTGCGTAGATCTTCAACGCATAAAAAACTGCGGTGAGCAATATGAAAATGATCACTGTTATTATCACAAATCTGCTTCTCATTTCTTCGGTTTGTTAAGCTCCTTTATCAGCCCCCAGAGGGCTAGGGCCAATGAAATTAAGGGGAATAAAATTAAAAATAAAGGCACCCTCCAATTTAATTTTTCATCAAGTTTGTGGCCTGCCCAAACAGCCAAAAGCAGCATCACCATCCACTGGGTGGCAAGACTGGCGTACCGCATAGCGCTTTGTGATTTCTGGGGTTCACTCATTATCTTAATTTTATTATATTGGTTTGTTCCTCCGAAATTAGGTTGTAAAAAGTAATAAACAGGAATACTATTTTGTTAATTTACGATAGTGGCCAGGTCATTCGGTTTGCTTTTTTGCCTATTTTTGGACAGGTTAGATTTAATACCCTCTTTAGGCGGTTTTTATATAATATTATTGCCTTGTTTACGTTATAGTAAGAGGAGGAAAAAGACATCACATTGAAGTTTAGATTAATATTATTTTCTGTATTAGGTTTTTTCCTGTTCAATAGCCTTACCTATTCTCACGTTCTAAACAGAACGGTGGATGAGGATTATGAAGATGTGTCTGATACCGGCCGTAAAATTAACCAGGACAGTCTCCGCGAAGCACGTGCAAATAAAGCAGATAGCGTGCGCGATGCCCGCCAGCATATTGCCGATAGCACCAAAACAGCACGCACACATTCCATTGACAGTGTACGTGATGCACATGCACATATTGCCGATAGTACTGCAACTGCGCGCAAGCAAAAAAAAGACAGCTTACAAGCCATACGCAAACACATTACCGATAGTACAGCCGCCATCCGTAAATACCACGACAGCAAACATTTCAAGGACAGTGTAACACGCAGCCGCACCGCAAAGACCAATGCACTGAAATCGTCACGGCAATCGAAGATGGACTCGCTGAAAGATTACCGCAAACAGGTTACCGACAGCCTTGCTTCCATGAGAAAGGCACGTACCGACAGCATCAAGACCATACAAAAAAGAAGATCAGACAGTCTCGCCGCCATTAAGAAATACAAGACCAGCAAGCGGTATGCCGATAGTGTTTCCATCGTAAAGCATGACCGGATGGACAGCATCAAAACTAGGCAGCAGTTTTTCCGGGACAGCATCACCCAGGTACGTAAGCACTCGCTCGACAGCGCCAAGCTTTCGCGAAAGCATATAATGGACAGCACCAAGATCGTCAGGACCAAATTTGTAGATAGCCTGAAGATGGTGCGGAAGGCAAAGACCGACAGTCTTGCCAAGGTAAAAGCAGACAAGGAGAAACTGGCCAAAGCAAAGCAGAAAAAGAAAGAGGATGCCATGAAGTTCAAGCTGGAGCTGAAAATGAAGCAAAAGCATGAGGCATGGTCCAACAAATCGATGCTGAAAAAGAAGTGGTCTCCTGTCCGGCGATTTACCCAGAACTCGTTTACGCATTATAACTACTACTACAACTCCAATAAAAAAATGGATGAGGCGCTGCTAAACATGCAGCGATCCCGAAAGGAGAACTATGATTCCCTGCTTGGTTTATACCCGTTCGACCCGAACCGGGACTCATCCCTGCTTGCTGCCGATATGGATAGTATCGTGCATAAAGTGTCTGTAGGCATCCAGATCCATGACCCGCGCGTAAAGTGGTCTAACGACCTGTACCTGATACTAGGCGAGGCTTACTACTACAAAGGCCGGTACGATAATGCATCCATCGCGTTCCGCTACATCATCAGCAGTGATGAAGAGGCTAAGAAAAAGAAGGCAGCCCAAAACGGTTATAGCCGCTCTAAAGATGCGCCGTCTATACTCGAGGAGGAGCACACATCAAAGCTCGACTTCCTGAAGCATAAATCAGTGCATAACGAGGCCATACTTTGGCTGGCACGTACCTATACAGAGTCGCATCACATAGAGAATGCCGAAGCGATCTTGTCCATGCTGGAGTCAGACGTGAAGCTGCCGGAAAATCTGAAAGGGCGCCTTGCTATAGAGAAAGCATTTATCTACCTCTCCGAAAGGAATGACCAGAAAGCTGTAGACCAGCTCTCTATTGCTGTTGAAGACAACAACCTGCCTAACTGGCTTCGCTTGCGTGCTGCATTCATCAACGGGCAGTTGCTGCAAAGCATGAATGACTACAACGGTGCCGCAAAAAGCTTTGAAAAAGTACTGACCTACTATCCCAAGTTAGAAATGGACTTCTACAGCCGCAAGTACATAGCGTATAACAGGTTGCTTGCCGGTGAAGACATGGCCTCTGCCATCACGCCTTTAAAACGCATCATCAACGATGGCAAGTATGTCAATTACTACGACCAGGTTTACTTTGTGCTGGGACAACTGGCGGCCAAGGCTAAAGAGAACGATGATGCGATCAAGTACCTGAACAAGAGTATAAACACACCAAAGGCCACCAAGAAACAAAAGGCCCTTTCCTTTGCATCACTGGGCGATGTATACTATTCAACATCACAATACCCCGATGCTCAAAAGGCTTACGACAGCGCCCTGAAATATGCATCTGCCGCGCCTAAGGATAATGCCATTGCCCAGGCCACGCAAAGAAGCAAGGGCTTGAAAGAGGTTTCCATACCCGCAGGTGTGATACATGAGCAGGACAGCTTATTGGCGCTTGCCGCAATGAGCAGGAAAGACCAGCAGGCAGTGGTGCGTAAATACCTGCGCGACCTGGAGCAACATATTGACGACAGCATAGCCAATGCCGAGAGCGCTGCAGTAAATACACTCGTGCCCATAGAGCAGGACGCAGACGCTACCGACCAGGGCTGGTATTTCTCCAGTGCCACACTGATGCAGCAGGGTAGTACTGAATTTAAAAAGAAATGGGGCAACCGCCCGCTTACCGATAACTGGCGCCGCGCAGCAAGTACTACCTTTGCCAGTAGCAGTAATGGTGAAAGCGATGAAAGTGCAGGCAGCGCTGCAACCGGCGAGAACGGCCTCCCAACAGAGCAAAGCCTGCTGGACAAGATACCTAACCAGCCACAGCAGAAAGAGCTCTGCATAAAACTGGAGCAGCGTGCATACATACTTCTTGCCAAAGCCTATTACCGCCAGCTCGAGGATTATAATATGGCCAACAAAACGCTGGACACATTTGATATCCGCTATCCGGATAATAACCAGAAGGAAGAAGAGCTTTACCTCCGCTACCAGATAGCCCTGAAACAAAATAACCTCGACAAGGCCCAGAAGTACAGCGAACAGCTCATATCCAAATATCCCCAATCACAGTATGCAAGTACCTTACGTCCAAAGCCAAGCGAAAGCCGCTCTGCTGTGAATACCAATGGTGAACCTGTCGCTACTTTTTATGATGCCACGTATAGCCTTGTGATGCAGCACCAGTATACCGAGGCGCTGATGCGGGTGAAGACATCAAGGCAGCAGTATGATGACCCAAAGTTCAAAAAACGCTTCGACATGGTGGAAGCAATGGCCTACGTGAGTATGGGCGAATACAACACCGCCGATTCCATGATAGGCAAGTTCATGCGCAACTACCAGGGCGATACGCTTATAGCATGGGCCAGCACGGTGAAAGAATACATTGGTGAGGTGCGCAACGGTGGAATGCCATCATGGTATAAAGACTGGCCGCCCAAGGACGATCCTATTGTAGTTGCTGCCAGGAAGCGGGCTGCTGAAAACAGGCCACCGCCTACGCCGCCGCCACCACCACCGCCGAAGCTGAACATACCCGACATGTATGCATACCATGCGGATAGTGAGCACTATTGTATCATCCTGCTGCCAGAGCTTGATTCTAAAACTGCATTGCTGAAACAAGGTATCAAACAATTTGACTCGGCCAACTACTCCGGCGCCGGCCTGAATATGCTGCTGGATATGTATAGCCCGCAGCAGATGGTATTGGTGATACAGAAATTCCCGAATGCCGATTCTGCCAAGAGCTATATGAACAGCCTGGTGGCATCCACTGCCTTACAGGCTTATAGCCAGGGTATGGTAAGAACATTTATCATCAGCACATTCAACTACCGTAAGATGTTTGCTGATAAAAATGCACAGCCTTATACCAGCTTTTATACAGCGTATTATAAGTGAGTCTTTTGTTCCGCGCCAGGAATACTATTAAGCAAATCAACTAATTCAGCAGTCATGGTTCGACTCGGCTCACCATGACAATACTCTTCGGCTTGTTAAGTAAGTTGTTATTATTCCAAATCTGCAGAGGGAACTGAATAACTCCCCTTTTTGTTACCTTTAATTATGAAAAATAGTAGAAAGCGAGCGTTTTTTATTGCTGCCTTTATACTCTGCCCATTCGCAATTCTATTTTGCGCCCTTGAGTATATAAATACTCTTGTTAGCTTAAAATATGAGATAAATTACGACAAAAGTGACTGCATTTCGTGTGTGGATGGCACTAACTTATGCCGCTTAGCATGGTTTTGGCTTATAGCTGCCGGATTAATCTTTATCTCTCTAACTGCATTAATAATTCAAAGATCCAGAACTAAAAATTCAAACTGAGACACTACCGAATTACTCACTGATATCAATATACCCAACCAAATTGGACACCATAGCATTCGGTGCGATGGTATGCAGAGTGTCATTGAGATAGTAGCTCATGCCTGCTGTGCATGCGGCTGTATTTATCTTGTCGTAGTGCGAACTGATGCCGCGGATAGACCATGTTTTGCTTAGTGCAGGTATTTCTATCGCATAGTCTGTGAAAAAATTGAGCAGCAGGGTATTATTTCCTATCTGCGATGTGTCCGGTCCGGCCTCGGCAGCATTGGTATAAACAGTTGTAGACTGTAGCTGGTCAAACTTACCGTCATTAGTATATGCCTTCACGATCACTGCATGAAGGCTGGCGCTGTCGAAATTTACAAAGCGTGCTGTAGGAAAGGCATTGGTGCATAAACGTTTGTTGCAATCGCAGTTTAGCAGCAGGGTACTGCCGCTGAAAACGATAAGGGCCAGATACAGATAAGATCTCATGAATGTAATTTACGAATTATGTAGCAATATATGTGCCAAACCACCCCAGTCGTATTCGGCCTTCGCCTCATACGCCATCCCCTCCTTATTCAAGGAAGAGAGTAGGGAGTGTGGGCTGTGAGCGCTTTTGGTAGTGTATCTGTTTGAATGTTGGAGATCCAATATCTCAATCCAGGTTATATGCCAACCCCAGTTGATTGCCTTTACCAATTATTGCGAACCTGGCTTTGTGTCTTTTTTCATAATGCCTGCCGCAGCCCATTACAATGCCGCCTATACCGGCAAAAAGCTGGCTGCTAACAATAAGTAGTGCCCCGCCCAGATCGCCACTGTCTTTTGTAAGTAATGCGATGCCAGCCCCTGTTACAAACATAACCCCGCTACCGATCAATATCCCCGCTCCGATGCGTGAGGTATAGCAATGCCTGCGATGGTGAATGACATAGCTACTATCATTAAAGTGGGTATAATCCGTAATTGGATAATTTGCAAAAGCAATAGTTTGGCCGGATACGGGTGTGCCTTGAAACAAAAATAAGATAGATGACAAGATGATTATTAGTTTCATTTAGCTCAATTATACTATAAACATACAACATCTATCAAAGAAGATCGCGATCTGCAGCCCCTTTCTTATTTGTAAACTTTCAAGAGGTTTACAATCTTCTCTGCATTGGACTGCACATTTTCTTTTGTGGATAACTATCGCTAAACTCTTTGTTGCCAACGAAAAATTGTCCACAATCCTTTACTGTAGCCGCTTTTGTGGATATCTTTATTTGCATCGTATGTAATGTCATTCTACCTTTGTTCCCCTTTTTATTTTATTACTAATTCCAAACCCTATCAAATGAATACCTCATAAAGCGAACTGGTGAAACAGGTGTGCCACACCTTCCCGGTGTGGCACACCTAACAAAAAGTGCGCACAACACATTACTCCGATCCTTTCTTCAAGGTATGGGATGCCGTATGAAGCGACTGCCTCATACGGTTGGGGTGGTTGAAACGCCAATCACTGCTCATACAACACCCAACTCCCATCCTTTCTTCAAGGAGGGGATGTAGAATGAGGCCACTGCCTCATTCTTCTGGGGTGGTCATCTCGTACCAATCATTATACTATCTACTTAATATATACACTCATGGAACCAAAACACCAGCAAGCATTCAATCTGTATTTCCAGACAGACCTCACACAGCAGCAAATAGCAGACCTGCTCGACATTAACCGGAAAACACTCTATACCTGGATAAAGCAGGGAAGTTGGGCACGTGCCAAATATGCCGCTCGTCATGCGCCTTGTATACTCATAGATCAGTACTACGCACAGCTTCACGCTATGAATAAAGAAATATCCGGTCGTGAAGAACGTCCATATCCTACAAAGGAAGAGGCGGAGATCATGCGAAAGCTCGGTGCCACCATAAAACAGATACGCCCGGGTGATAAAATAACAAGCGCCGAAAATGTTGAGCTGATGACAGATTTTCTGGACCATATACAGCGACAGGATCCGGCGACAGTCGATACCATTTTGCCACACTTGGATAAATATGTAGACTTTGTCCTCGACAAAGGTCAGGGATTGAATTTTTCTCTTGAAAAACAAAAATACAACGACGAGCAAGCCGATAAAGAATACGAAACCTGGCTCGCAAAACAACCTCAGGAAAATGAGCAACCAGATCCGTCATTGCGAGGCACAGCGTGTCCTGATCCTTCGGAAAAGCAATCTCGCAAAATGCCGGTAAATTCCACAGAAGAAGCTGAAGGCTTGAACGAAAGCATTTTCACCCAATGGGGTGCAAATGGGGTGCCCAAAAAATCAACAAATCACACAGAACCCTTACCCACAGCCACAAGTGCAGAAAATGACAATATAGAGTTATCCACAAAAAATAATATCGCCGATGAGGCACTACAAGAAAACGCAGATAATACGTCATTGCGAGGAACAGCCTGTCCCGATTCTTCGGGAAAGCGATCTCACGAAACACATTCAAACATACCGAAACAACCCACACTCGATCTCACCCTCTCCAAGCCTGCCCTGAGCGAAGTCGAAGGGAGAGAGGGCGGGGGTGAGGCCATCGACCACTGGGGCAAATTCCTCGAAGACCACTATAAAATATCACAAGACCCCTATGTTGTCAGGAAGAACAACATAACCATCATACGCCATGGCAGTCCCCTCTGGGGCAAACGGCAAAGCCTGTTTTTCTGAGCTACGGTGTGCCACACCTAACCAAAAGCGCTCACAGTCCACATTCGACCTCACCCTCTCCAAGCCCGCCCTGAGCGAAGTCGAAGGGGGAGAGGGCCGGCCTGCCTGCCGGTAGGCAGGGGTGAGGCCGTTACTAGGCACGGTATTTATAAACATTTACAAAAAACAATGCTTATGCGGGTTTTAGGAATAGTACTGATAGTTGTTGGCGTCCTGATGTTTGTATTTAACGGGTTTAATTACCAGACCGAGAAAAGAGTGGCGGATATAGGGCCGGTAAAGATCAATAAAACAGAAAATCACAGTATCGGCTGGCCGGTATATGCAGGCGGCATAGCTGTTCTGGCCGGGATCGCCTTCGCGCGACAGTGCAATTGCCAGCGGGGCCTCGGTAACTGTATCCATGGCAGCAGATACCATGGG
>CAIJNJ010000542.1 GCA_903821975.1 uncultured Bacteroidota bacterium | reverse complement strand
TCCAGCAAAAAAGTCTGCTGCACCTTCGCATCCAGTTTGTGCTTCTTAAAAAGCCCGGCCTGCTTCATTCCGGGTTGCAGTGCGAGGTTCCATACTTTAGCTACAGGTATCTGTTTCAGCAACTCGGCAACAGTTTCATGTTCAAAGCTGTCTGCATTGCTTTCTTTCAGCCCCTCAGGGAAGTATACCTGCGGGCCTATGTACGGTGTGAGCATAGGTGTGCGTATGATCTTTACCCCAAATTTGCTTTCTATAGGGTAAGGCCATGCGCCTGTGACCTGGTCGCCCTTCTTTGCTATGGCTACATCCCAGCTATCGCACACAAGGTCCAGCCACCATGGTTTTTCAAACAATGGCACCTGGCTGCTCTCCGCACAAATTTTATTATAAAGGTCTTTATTGGTCATTCTTATTAGTCGATAGTCTAAAGTATTAAGTCTATAGTTCATCATCTAAATACCTCGCAGCATAGTTTCCCCCTCCCCTCGGGGGAGGGCCGGCCTGCCTGCCGGTAGGCAGGGGTGGGGCTACTTGAACTGCAGCACCCTTGCCGGCTGTATCCTGCGAATATACAAAGTGGGTAGCCACATACAAAGCACACAGAGCAATAAGGTGGCGATATCTATCCCTGCTACATGCCACCAAACAATTTTCACCGGCACCACAGGCATATAGTATGCGGCCTCGGGAAGCTTTAGGAAGCCAAACAATAATTGCAGCCAGCATAAGCCAAGCGCCAGTACATTGCCCAATAGAATACCCACCATGCCGATAAGCCCTGCAATACCGAGAAATACATTTCTTGTTGTTTCAAACGGCATACCCAGTGCTTTGAGCAGGCCTATCATCATGGCCCTGTCTACCATCAGTATCAGCAGTACCGCACCCATATTGATGATACTCACGACTGCCATTATTACCAACAGAATGATACCGTTCATATTCTGTAGTTTCAGCCAGTCGAAAATGAACGAATAATTCTCTGCGGTAGTGTAGGATTCCAGTGGGGCATTAATGATGTTGTAGTGTATAAAGCTAGCTACGGTATCCGCGTATTTTTCGTTATCCAGGTCCACCTGGTAGCCGTTAATGCTATCTGCTGTCCAGTTGGTGTTGATGCGCTGCAGCAGTCGTATATCACATACGGCAAAATACTTATCCACCTCCTCCATACCTGTGTGGTATAGGCCACTCACCCGCACTTTACGGATGCGCGGCAGGCCACTTTGCAGGAAGGTAAGCTGCACCGTATCGCCGGTATTTATATTTAGCCGGTCGGCAGTGGTTTGTGAGAGGATGACCTGCTTTGAGTAAAATGTGTCGCTGTAATCTATAGGAGCTCCGGTTGTTTTAATACTTTTTGCGAAACGGTACTCTTTGTCCACTCCTTTCAGCGATATACCTTCCAGTTGGCCATGCGCCTGCACTATTACGGGCAACTCAACAAATGGCGATACTGCGATTACATGCGGCACCATCTTTATTGAGTCCTGCACCCTGTGATTATAGTATATAGGCGAACTGTAATTGAGCGCATTAGAATTTGTTTCATCATACCGCACCACATTGACATGGCCCATAAAACTGTAAAGTTTTTCGGTTACGGCGTAATTAAAGCCTGTTACCACTGCCATGGCCACGATCATCACCGCTACGCTAAGGGCGGTAGCCACAATGGCAAGCCTGATGATAAAGGAAGAGAAAGTACCCTTCTGCTTTACAAGGTAACGCCGTGCTATGAAAAATGAGAGATTCAAAATGTATTCAAAAGTAAAACAAATAGAGTTGCCCGAACGATTGGCTTATTTCGCGCTCAGCACAGCTAATATGTATTATTTATTTTTGACTACCAACCTGTTACACCCTGAATTATAACAAATTCCGGGATTTGGCTCTGAATTTTTACCCGTAAATTTGTTTAGGCCACCTTAGCTAAAGCTGCGGCGGCAAAGAGG
>CAIJNJ010000541.1 GCA_903821975.1 uncultured Bacteroidota bacterium | reverse complement strand
TGCCGCCTTTTTCCTTATAGCAATGTGCTTTGTATTTATATGGCTAATATGAGGATGAATTACCGTACTACGGAATGATGAAGGTTATTAATATATGGGGGGGGGGATTTTTCTTATTGAAAATATTATCTTTGAAACAAAATATTTTTTATGAAGAATACCATTTACTTATTGGCATTTACGCTTGTTTCTGTTTTTATAACAAACTGTGCCTTTGGGCAGGGTATGTCGGTAAATACCACAGGCACAGCGGCTGATGCCTCGTCAATGCTGGATATAGCCTCATCCACAAAAGGTCTGCTGGTGCCGCGCATGACAACCACACAGCGCACGGGTATAAGTTCTCCTGCAAAGGGGCTACTGGTTTATGATAGCACACTGGCTTCTTTTTATTACAACAGCGGCACACCTGCTTCTCCGTCATGGACGCCACTGGGTGGCAGCAGCCTGCCCACCGGCGCAACGGGCGCTATTTTGTATTATAATGGCAGTAGCTGGACGGGCCTGCCGGCAGGCACCAATGGGCAGGTGCTGATTATGACTAGCGGCATGCCTACATGGGCACCTACCACAACACTGACCGTAGGTGCCAGTTATGGCGGGGGAAAAATTGCCTACCTGCTACAATCCGGTGATCCGGGATATGACCCGACAGTGCAACATGGGCTGATAGCGGCGAACTCTGACCAAAGTACCGGGGTGGCATGGGACCCATCTGGTGGCGTTTTTTCTGCTGCCGGTGGTACTGGTATTGGTACGGGTAAAGTTAATACTGATAATATCTTGAATGAAACAAATTACTCTGGCACAGCCGCTTATATAGCGCGTTCTTATTCCGGTGGCGGCTTTAACGATTGGTATTTACCGAGTATAGATGAATTATACAAATTATACATTAATAAAACCGCAATAGGTGGTTTTGCCAGTGCCAACTATTGGAGTTCGAGTGAGAGCGGCACCTTCTACGCGTTTAGCCAGGGTTTCGGCAGTGGCGGCCTGACCAACGGCCTCAAGACCAACGCAAGCTATGTGCGTGCGGTTCGGGCTTTTTAATAATTTAACTATTTAGCTATTTAAAAAGAATATCCGCGAAGCGGAAAAATTTCAAAAAAATGGCGCTGTATTACGAACTGCCTGTGTATAAGGATACGTACAAGCTGATACTTATGATATTTGAATACACCAAAGATTTCAGCAGGGAATATAAATATACATTGGGGCAGGATATGAAACGCGATGCACTGCAACTGGTAAGGAGCATTTATAGAGCCAATAAAGCCACAGAAAAACGCGAGCATCTGGATAAATTTATTGATGATTTTGAGTTATTGAAATTAGAAATCCGCCTTGCTACGGATATGAAAATACTACCTGCGGGTAAACAAGCAGAGTTAAGTATTTTGCTGGATAGTATAGGTAAGCAAATTACTGGCTGGCGTAAAACCCAGCCTGAGTAAGCCGGAATTATTGCTGCCACGGTGGCAATAAGAGAGCATGTTTTGTTTAAAAGCGATAAGGGGACTGCTTTCTTTCAGAGGGTAGTTAAACGCGGATTGCAGGCTAATCAAATCCATGGAAAATGCTATGGCAAATGTTTTACCCTGCGGGATGCAATAAATGCAAGGAGCCTTGTATTTATAACAACGCCTTTATTAATTAATGGTAGTGGTTTTGCCAGTGCCAACTATTGGAGTTCGAGTGAGAACAACACCAACAACGCGTGGAACCAGAATTTCAACAGTGGCAACCAGAACAACAACAACAAGAACAACACAAACTATGTGCGTGCGGTTCGGGATTTTAAACAAGACAATCAGAGGCTATCTCCATAAATAACGGATAGCCTCTGATTATTTATTTCGCTTCGTTTGTATTTTGGGTTTATGCAATTGAACTTGTTTGATAAACCTACTAATGAACTGCCTGCCGGAAATGGCAAGATAACCGCTGAAGCCTTGTTTGAAGCCTATTTTACCTGCCGCAAAAATAAACGTAACACATACAATGCGCTGGCATTTGAACTGGATTACGAGCATAACCTCATAGAGTTGCTGATTAAAATAAACAACCACGAATATAAACCACGGCGGAGTATAGCGTTTATTGTAGATAAGCCTGTAAAGCGGGAGATTTTTGCCGCTGATTTCAGAGACCGGGTGGTTCATCACTTAATTATCAACAAACTAAATCCATTTTTTGAGCGGGAGTTTATTTATGATAATTACTCATGCAGGGTAGGTAAAGGAACACATTTTGGTATTGGAAGGGCAGACACATTTATCAGGAAATGTTCTGAAAACTATAAATCAGATTGCTATATACTGAAACTGGATATTCAGGGCTTCTTTATGCATATCAACAGGCAAATACTGTTTGACAGGTTGCAACAATTTATCAGGAATAAATACCAAGAAAATGATATGCTGCTGTTGACCGAACTTTGCAGGATAGTTATATTTAATGACCCGACTAAAAACTGCATCATAAAAGGAAGAAAAAAAGATTGGGTGGGATTACCTGATAATAAAAGTCTTTTTCATAGTCCTGCCAGTTGTGGTCTTCCTATTGGTAACCTCACCAGCCAGATTTTTGCTAATTTTTATATGAACAGCCTCGACCATTTTGTTAAGAGTAAATTGGGTATCCGTTATTATGGCAGGTATGTTGATGATTTTATTTTGGTTCATAAAGATAAAGACTATTTAACATCGCTTATTCCGGTTATTGCTGAATTTCTGCGATCATGAGCCTTTTATTTTTGATAACAATCTCAATAAAGTAATAAAATATTGTACTAGGCTATTATTAAGTAAGTCAACTCTAGTTGATACACAGCTAATTTTGAATGAGATAATATTTATGTTAGATGAGGTCGAAGATGTTATGTGTTCTGTCAACCAATTAAACCAAGTAAGAATTCCAATTTTGTTTTCAGACTATGAAAGTGTAATTCAAATCTGTAGAATGATAATGGGAAATCAAGTTTATTCAAATAAAGTTGAGGAAATGACAAATTGGGAGGGCGTAAATTAAACTGTGTCAAAGTTGAGAATTAGT